>JALQWE010000118.1 GCA_023258825.1 Planctomycetaceae bacterium
CATCACGGCAGATCGTGCGGACCACAACACAGTGCGGATCCAGTTGCTCTGAACCAGCTGTGTGTGCACTTTCGCGTCGAATGACTGACACAGCACATCATGCATCGGAACCTGCAGAAAGAAGGTCGATGCCCAGAGTAGTCCCACCAGACCACAACCAATCAGCAGCAGCCATTCCGATCCGGCAATCGGCTTCCAGGCAAGCCATATCGAGGTGGCAAGTTCCACAGTCATCAGAGGCAGCACAATCGGTGTGATATTCCGGCAGTGCAGTTGCTCATAAGCGACAAAAAACTCCGTCCCGACTCGGCTCATCAGGGGATACTGCACCAACTGAATCAACCAGATCAGACCTGTCATGGCAAACGTACAGAACGCACAGGCCAGCAACACCATGCTATTGCTCACAGTCACACCCGGCTCCCCTCGCTCTTGATCCTCAGGTCCCGAATCGCTCACGATAAACGCTCACGGCAGACGGCTCATCGGCCATTCCCGGCGATCCGGGAATCTCACTCCGCAGATTTCCATTCCTGTTGGAAACTTCCGGCTTTTCGGGAACCACAATAGCTCTGCCCCCGTCTGTTTCCAGAGAAGACACGACACTTCATCGCAGTCTCTGAAGCAATCCGGCAACTGGCAGACCTGTTGTACGTGAGCTTTTCCGTGTCCGACACGTCTCATTGAAGTTCCGCAGCAATCAAAGACCCAATTCAGGGGAAATCAAGTCGATGAACACCACTCGGACACCTGAAAATCAGCGAATTTCTCCCGGAATCGCCGGGGCTCCAGGCCTCGTCGCTCTCCCGCACAGCTACCGAGATTCGTGCTGGTTCCAGACTTGCTTCTGGCTTTTGCCCGTCAGAAGTCTCGGGGAATTCGATAGAATTGGAGCCGGAAACTTCCGCATCGGACACGCGGACACCGTCACCGCGGTCTCGTGCTGAACATGCGGATTCGTTAATCTGACCCTGCGACGGTATCACGCCCTGGCATTTCAGCCTGTTCGTGAATCGGATAGCAATGCGATTGTGAGGTCTTCCCGGGGAACTGGATTCGACAACACAACTGCATTGCGTTCCCCCCTGCCGGTCCGACCGGAGCCACGGAACTCTTCCTCTGATCAGCGTGTCAACGGACGACTCATGGCCGAAACAACCTCTGGCATCAGGCGTTCAACTGCCGCGTCCAGCACACACTGAGTCCTCTTTTCCGGAACCGGATTTCGTCATCCTCCTGCAACAGGACTGAATAGATGCGCAATGCAATCCCGCTGCTTGCCACGTTGACCTTCATCAGCTTCTCTGCTCTTCTTTCGGCAGTCACCATGGTACAACCTCCGAACGATAAACGAGCCATGGCCAGAGAGCTGCTGGGGCAAAACAATTTCCAGCAAGCCCTGCAACTGTATCGCGAACTGCTGGACCAGACCCCGGGGACTCCGGAGTCAGGCGAGGACCTGCAGCAGGCAGTCCAGTGCCTTGTGAATCTCGGACTGTTGTCCGAAGCCGATACGCTGGTCGAAGGCGCCGTCAGCCGTCATGCGGAAAACTTCCACGTCCTGCTGGCAGCCGCCAATGCTTACTCTGCGCTGGAGGATGGCGGATTTGTGATTGCCGGCAAATTCCAGCGAGGTGCTCATCGCGGTGGTGGCCAGTGGGCCAGTGTGGCAAGCCGTGACAGAGTCCGTTCACTGCAATTGTTGTTGCAGGCACTGCAACTGGCGAAGACACAGGCGGATGTGCCCCCGGAACAAACGGCCGGTGTCTGGTTCCAGATCAGCGAACTGATCGGGGCCGTACGCTTCGGAGAAGCCTGGAAGCTGCAGGAACTCACCAACCTCGAAACCCTGCCGGATTTCGAAGTTGGTAATCGCTGGAACTTCGGATTTCGCGGCTGGGGCCCTCAACCCCGAAACGGTGCTCCCGTCGATGCGGAAGGTAACCCGATTTTCCACCGCTTGCCCGACGCATGGACTACTGCAAATTCGGACGGCGAACGCTGGCGATTTGCTATGGCTCAGGTCACTCAATTTGATCCCAAACGGCGTAGCGAAATCGATCTGCTCTGGGCAGCCTTCCTGCAATCTCAATTCGGTACAGCCACGGCAGATTCTCCACCACCGGTTGAGATCGTTCCCCGGGCCGCAAACACAGCGGTCCCGGAAACAACTCCAGCCGTTGCTTCCGGCCCATGGGCTGTTCGTCAGTTGGCTGATACCGAAACCATCGCCCGCCTTGCCAATGGCGTGCGTCGCTTTTCTCTGCCCGATGAATTCAATTTTCTCCGCATTCTGAATGCCGTTGCCGATCGCAATGATGCCTCCCACGCTCAGGCACTGGAAGCACTCATTTCAGAACGAATGAGCCGCCATCAGTATCCACAGGCCTCGACGCTGTTGAAGAAATTACTAACGGTCATTCCCGGGGACTTACAATCCTCTGTACAGGCCCGCATCGATCAGATCGAAAAGAACTGGATCTCCCTGCTCAGTGCCGGCACTCGACCTGCCGGACAGGGTGCCTCGTTTGATATCCGCTTCCGCAATGGTCAGAACGTGACCTTCGAAGCCTCTCCCATTCGCGTCGATCAACTGCTGACAGATGTTCGCAAATACCTGTCGGCGCTCCCCGAGGAGCCTGACTGGAGACGCATGAATATCCAGGACATCGGCTGGATGCTGATGACTGAAGACGCCGGCAAATACCTCGAAAAACCTGTCGCGTCCTGGAATCTGTCACTGACACCAGCCGCAGAGCACGCCGATACAGTGCAAACTGTCGCTTCGCCGCTGCAGAAGGGGGGCGCGTACTGGGTCACCGCCAAAATGCAGGACGGAAACGAAGCTCGCATGGTCCTGTGGGTGGCCGATCTGGCAATTACCCGGAAACGAGTCGAGCAGGGAACGCTGTACTTCGTGGCGGACGCCGTCTCCGGGGCCCCAGTTGCTGCTGTCGACATGGAATTCTTCGGCTGGCATCAGGATTACTCACGCCCTCAGGGCACACGTATCCTGACAAATCGGTTTGCCGACCGAACCGATGACAACGGATTCTGCATTCCTCAGGCCAACGCTTCGCCACATCAGTGGGTTGCCATCGCCCGCGCCAAAGACGGGCGATTCGCCTTCGACGGGTTCTCCAACCTCTGGAACCCCGAAAAAATAGAGCCGTTGGCATTCAGCCCCATACGGATCTATGCCATCACCGATCGTCCGATTTATCGGCCGGATCACACGGTGCGTTATCGCATCTGGCATCGAAATCCACGGTTTGATGCTGCAGAAAACTCAAGGGCCGAACAGGATTGCTGGGTTCAGATTCGCGATCCGAAAGGAGAACTCATCTTTGAACAGCAGTCGAAGACTGATCGCTGGGCCGGTGTCGACGGCGAATGGGTGATTCCTCCGGAGGCGACTCCCGGAACCTATCAGATCGGCATTGCCGAGGAACGAGTGGTCCCGCAGGTCATCCGCAGAAATGGGCAGGCTGTTCAGGTTCCCGGACGTGAACGAGTTCTGTTGGGCGGCGGTAGTTTTGTGATTGAAGAATATCGCAAACCAGAATACGAAGTGGTCATTGAGGCACCCGAGAAACCTGTCCGGCTGGGCGAAAAAATACAGGCGAAGGTCACTGCGAAGTACTTCTTTGGTGCTCCCGTGACGGACGCCCGAGTGCACTACAAAGTCGAACGGACAAAACAGGACCAGCGCTGGTTTCCCGTCGCACGCTGGGATTGGCTGTATTCGCCGGGTTACTGGTGGTACACACCATCTTATGAGTGGTATCCTGGTTTCAGAAAATGGGGTTGCCTGCCCCCGTTGCCTCCATGGGCGGGATGGAATCCTGATCCTCCGGAGGTTGTTACTGAAGGTGATGCAGATCTCAACGCAGATGGGACGCTGACCATAGAGATTGATTCCGCATCAGCTCTTGAAAACCACGGTGACAGTGACCACAGCTATTCGATTTCCGCCGAAGTCATGGATCGCTCCCGACGCACCATTATCGGTTCAGGCCGCGTACTTGTGGCTCGCGAACCATTCCGCGTGTTTACATGGACGGATCAGGGTCACTATCAGACTGACGACACCATTGAACTCGGATTTCAGGCACGTACCCCCGATGGCAAACCAGTCGCCGGGCAGGGTAAGGTTCGCCTGTTCTCCGTTCATTACGATGGCAGCGACAAACCTGTTGAACAGGAAGTGCAGGCGTGGGATATCGCGACCGATGCAGCCGGCGCCGGAAGTCTGAAACTTCGAGTTCCACAGTCCGGCCAGTTCCGTCTCAGCGTGACTCTTTCTGACGCCGAAGGACATGAGCAGGAAGGCGCTACGGTGCTGTTTGTGCGTGGTCCGGACGACCGCGGAACGGACTATCGCTTTAATGACCTGGAACTGATTACCGATAAGCGGGAATATGCCCCCGGTGAGACAGCTCGAATCCAGATCAACACGAATCACATCGACAGCACCGTACTGCTGTTTGTCCGCCCTGTGAACGGACTCTGTCCTCAACCGCAGGTCCTGCGACTGCAGGGAAAGAGTACTCTTTATGAACTTCCCATCACTGCCGATGATCAGCCGAATATCTTTATCGAAGCACTGACCATTGCAGACGGAAAAGTTCATACGGCCATTCGTGAACTTGTCGTGCCGCCCGAACAACGAGTGACTAATGTCGAAGTTCAGTCGGAAACGAAAATGTCTCGACCAGGGGACGAGGCTCGTGTGCA
This sequence comes from Planctomycetaceae bacterium, assembly GCA_023258825.1. GTDB lineage: Bacteria > Planctomycetota > Planctomycetia > Planctomycetales > Planctomycetaceae > SXXK01. The sequence goes on from JALQWE010000118.1 coordinate 4,738, forward strand.
GGTTCGTCTCACTGATCTTCAGGGACAACCCGTTCAGGGGAATGTGGTGGTCTCCGTTTATGATGCCAGCCTTGAGGCGATCGCGGCCAGTACGATTCCCGAAATCCGGCGTTTCTTCTGGGACGTTCGACGTTCACATATGCTCGCAGTTGAATCCAGCCTGCAACGCCAGTCCGGGCCCGTCATCCGCGACAACGAACTGGTGATGCAACCACTGCACAACCAGTACACCGATAACTTCGGGCGATTGGCGGGATCTATGCGCGGTGACGAGGCAATGTACTTTTCCGAAAGCCAACCTCGTTTCAATGTCGTGGCCGGGATGGCCGTCGCTGACGGTGCTCCAGCGGAAATGGGAGCCCCCGTTGCTAAAATGATGGCCGGTGGTATGCCCGGTGCACCGGGCGGTGCTCCTTCTGCCGGCGAAGCACCTGCCGCCGTGCGTTCCGCCTTCGCTGATACCGCCTGGTGGGTGGCGTCTACAACCTCCGATGACAAGGGGCTTGTCAGCTTTTCATTTCGTGTGCCGGACAATCTGACGACGTGGAAGATCAAAGTCTGGACCATGGCCGACGGAACGCGCGTCGGATCTGGTGAGGCCAGCCTCATCGCTCGCCGCAATCTGCTGATCCGTCCCCAGGCACCACGCTTCTTCACAGAACAGGATCAACTGGTTCTGTCCGGAATCGTCCACAACTACCTCGCCTCTGAAAAATCTGTTCGTGTCATCCTTGAAAATGAAGATGGACATCTGCAGCTGCTGTCCAGCGCAGAACAGCAGATCACGCTGGCTCCGAATGGTGAAGCTCGCGTTGACTGGCGAGTCCAGGTGAAGAAATCCGGTCAAACCAAACTCAGGATGAAGGCCCTGACGGATGAAGAATCTGACGCCGTCGAACTTTCACTCCCGGTGCAGGTCCACGGACTGCTGAAAACGGAAAGCTTTTCCAGCGTGATTCGTCCGGAGGATCAGACCGCCTCCTTCACCATTGATGTGCCGGAGCAGCGCCTTTCCGAACAGTCACGCCTTGAAATCCGCTACAGCCCGACACTGGCAACCGCTCTTATCGATACGCTGCCATGGCTGATCGAATACCCGTGGGGCTGTACTGAGCAGACGCTCAATCGTTTCCTGCCCGCCGTGCTCGTGCAGCGAACACTGCAGACCATGGGTGTCAATCTGGCTCAAATCCGACAGCAGCGCATCAGTCTGGACGCGCAACAAAGCTACCGCGGCAAATTCCCGGCGCACTGGGGCAGCCCTCCTGCGGTGCAGACGCGTGATCTGCGGGAGCTGCCGGCCGGATTCGGACGCGGCAGCAGTACCCTCGCCAAATGGATTCAGGAACATATCGACGCAGACACCGCCGCCAAACTCGGATTACCAAAGTCATTCAATCCCGTCTTTGATGATGGCCAGATGAAACGACTCGTCCGTGACGGTCTGCAGTCACTTTCCGAAGCACAACTCTCCGATGGTGGCTGGGGCTGGTTTTCCGGGTACGGAGAACGCAGTTCCGCACACATCACAGCACAAGTCGTACACGGATTAACTATCGCTCGACAGAACGACGTGCCGGTCCTGCCGGATGTCCTGCAGCGCGGGGTCGAATGGCTTCAGAGTTATCAGGCGAAGGAACTCGAACGGCTCCGCGAAGGGGATAAGCACCGCGCCGATCCCGCATGGAAAGGCCAGGCCGACTACAAGACCTCCGCTGACCATCTCGATGCCTTCGTTGCCAGTGTGCTCTGCGAGCATTCGCTTTCAGACGCAGCGATGAACGAGTATCTGCATCGCGACCGGGGAAATCTAACCGTCTACGGGATGGCGCTCACGGCCACCGTCATGCATAAGATGCAGGATCTTCCCAAACGTGATCTGCTGCTGCAGAACATCGAACAATTCCTGGAGCAGGACGATACCAATCAGACCGCATGGTTACGACTTCCCGAAACCAGCTGGTGGTACTGGTATGGCAGCGATACGGAAGCCATGGCTGTGTATCTGAAACTCCTGACGGCCATCCGCCCCGAAAACCCAGTGGCTCCGCGACTGGTTAAGTACCTGCTCAACAATCGTAAAAGTTCCAGCCACTGGAACAGTACGCGTGACACCGCATTGGTGGTGGAGGCCATGGCGGAATATGTTCGGGCGACCGGTGAGAACAAACCGGAAATGACCGTGGAAGTCCTGATCGACGGACAGGTCCGCAGGACCGTGGATATCACTCCGGAGAATCTCTTCAGCTTTGAGAACTCACTGATTCTGGAAGGTGACGATGTCACTACCGGAAAACACACCGTGGAAGTTCGCCGCAAGGGCCGCGGTCCGCTCTGGATCTCTGCCTCACTGACGACGTTCGCAAAAACCGATTTCCTCACAGCAGCCGGCCTTGAAGTCAACATCAGCCGCCGTTTCTATCGCCTTCAGCCCGAAGATCGGATGGAACGCGTCCGCGGCAGTCGTGGGCAAGTCGTCGAACAGAAAGTTTCCGGGTTCAAACGCATTCCGATCGATTCCACCACAGGACTCCTCAGTGGCACACTGGTCGAGGTGGAACTGGTGATTGACAGCAAAAATGACTACGAATATCTGCAGATTGTCGATTACAAACCCAGCGGCTTCGAACCTGACGATCAGCGCAGCGGTTACGTTTTCGAAGGTCTGCATGCCTGGAGAGAACTTCGCGACAATCGTGTCAGCTTCTTCCTGACCAATCTCGCGCGAGGACAGCACAGCATCAGTTATCGAATGCGTGCTGAAGCACCTGGCAACGTTAGTGCGCTACCGGCAACCATCGAAGGCATGTACTCACCCGAACTGGTCGGCAACAGTGATGAAATGCGACTCACAGTAGAGGATTCTGAATAATGTCGAACCAGTCCGGGCTCTATCTCGGACATTGCCGTCCGCGCACGCCCCGCAGAATGCGGCTCACAGTCGATTCTGCAGGGTATGTTGTCCCTACCTGCATGCTCGTATCGTGCTCCCGCTCTGTGATGTTCTGAGAAGTTGGTCGTTGACGATGAACTCCTGTTGTCTGTTGCTTGTACTGACTGGTCCACTGCAAACCGCCATCGGACGCACTGAAGTGTCGCTCCACTGTCCCGAAGTCTGTCGGTTGGGTGAGATTCTTGCTCTTTTTCTGCAGCAGTATCCTGAGGCGATCCGGGTCCTGGGACTGCACCACGTGGATGGTCCGTCCCTTGAACAGATCCCGCCGGGTCTGCTGGTTCTTCAGGACAATACCCTGCTGCCCGGAAAACCGGATACCGAGGTGCGGGCAACCGGGCGATTGACGCTGATGCCGATGATCAGTGGAGGTTGATGGTATGCAGCCTGAACTCACAGCCGACGAACTGAGCACGTACGAATGGCAACTGGACATTGAGGGATTTGGCCAGTCCGGACAATCTCGACTGAAAAATGCCACTGTCCTGATCAGCCGTGTCGGCGGACTGGGATCCGTTGTGGCCTACGAACTGGCCGCAGCCGGAGTGGGCCGATTGATCCTTGCCCATGCCGGAAACGTACAACCGTCCGACCTGAACCGTCAGATCCTGATGACCCATGACTGGATTGGCAAGCCGCGAGTACTGTCAGCCGAACGACGCCTGAAAGAACTCAACCCCAGACTTGAGATCATGGCGATCGAAGAAAACCTGTGCGCAGACAATGCAGAACAGATCGTCAGCCTTGCCGACTGCGTCGTGGACGCAGCGCCCCTGTTTCAGGAGCGACTTGCGATGAATGATGCCGCGGAACGCCTTGGGAAACCCGTCGTGGAAGCGGCGATGTATGAACTGGAGGCCTCACTGACTGTGATTCAGCCCCCGGACACACTGCGGTTTCGGGATCTGGTTCCAGACGTGCCTGCCGGATGGCAGCGCCGGTTTCCGGTCTTTGGGGCTGTCAGCGGTACGATTGGTTGCCTTGCCGCCATGGAAGCAATCAAACTCCTGGCAGGCTTCGGAACTCCACTGAAAAACCGCATGCTGCGAATGAACCTCAGGACCATGCAGTTCGACATGATTCGCCTGAGATACGACGAACTCTCCGGCTGAATTCTCCGGTTCCGGCAAACCGACAACACAGGGCATTAACCTCGGAGAGGTGTTCCCTCCGTAGTGCTGCAATGAGACCTGCGGAGCAGTAACCAGCGAGACATTGGTCCGAACAGTCCACGTTGCCTGACACCGCTCTGTGGCTGCTTCGTCCACCAGCCACCTCCAATTTCCACGGAAAGCTGCGGAGACTCAACCAATCCGCAAAACCGCATCTCTCCATACGCAAGCATCAGTCCGTAGGCAACCACCAGTCCGGACGCCGCCATCCAACCGGCCCCCGCGTTGCCATAGCCTTCC
>JALQWE010000119.1 GCA_023258825.1 Planctomycetaceae bacterium
GACAACTTCCCCAACATTCAGTCGTCCTGGGTGACGCAGGGCGAACGGATCGGTCAGTTGGCGCTGCTGTTCGGCGCCAACGACATGGGCAGCCTGATGATCGAAGAAAACGTGGTCTCACAGGCAGGCACCGTACACCACCTGACCGTCGACAGCATCCGCCGCTGCATCGAAAACGTGGGCTACATTCCCCGACAGAGAAATGTGTTCTACGAGTACATCCACTAAAAAGGGGTCAGGTCTCTTTTCCGTCCTGAATCGTAGAGCGCATTGCGCGCCAACTTCTTTTTGCGTTCCCCATTCTGCGGCCTGAAACGTTGACCAGAAACATTATTTACCACTAATGTCTGCATTCGAACTGTGCAGATTCTGGTTGATAATTACTGGATCACGCCATGAAAGCATCCGCAGGTGCAGGAAATGAATCGCCGATCCTCAGCGGTCGTTGGATGCTGCATATCCTGGATGTCAGTGTCGCTCCCGAGCAGCCACCTCAGTTGGTGCGACGTGGAATGGATCCCCACGCAGTCAAGCTGGATCTCGCGGAAACATGCCGTAGTTATGCCGAGGCTATCATCCTTGATCTGTTAGTCCGCCGACTTATCGGACAGAAACAAGCCGATGGTCGGGGGATCATTGCCAAAGTCCGCCAGGCAATGCTGAACGTCCATGATCCCGAGGTGCAAAACTGGAGGATGTTTGAATCACAGCTGAAAAATCGCAGCCAGAATGCAGGGGCTTTTGCCCGAGCTGCTCTGATCGCACTTGAGATGGATGCTCTGGCCAATCTGGTCGAATGGGCCGCTGTGCTCACCGCCTGTGCTCTGAATATCGGTCAGACGAACTACCAGTCCGCGAAGGACCTCAGTCGCCCAAATTTTAAGCCCCAGATGCGTTCCTTCGGAGGGCGTTTGGTTAAATTTGAGCACTGTGTCTACGCGGCGTTTTCTCTGGCATCCCTATGGTCGGAGTTGTCGTCAGACCAGAAATGGTGGAACGGCAACCACCCCCTCGCGGTAGATGTAGGCAAATGGACCGACGCTCTTAAGGCTTCTGCGTCACAGAGAGATCTGTCCCCACGACATCTCCTCAATCAAATTGTCAGCAAACGTGCCACAATCCTGCCGCGTGAGGAAATCGAGGAAAAGCTGGCTGCGTTGAACAGAGAAACAGACAAAGTCGACGAGCTCCTTGAGCTCGATGCCGCAAGGGTGTCCCGTGAACTCCGGACGATCCTCGAAAATGCCCATGTACTTCCACGCTCCGATCGCACGGGGGAGGAATCCTGATGTCCACGAACGAACCCACAATTCTGGATGTCCTCTTCTGCGTGGATGGACTCGCATCCCACGCCGAAACGCAGGCACTGAGTGACTACCTGGCGGCCAGTCCGGACCAGGCCGCCTACTTCGAAGACATCCTTGGCTACCCCGTCACAGAAGTCCTCGAAGCCCGACTGCGCCAACACAGCAGCACTCAGCCCCCGGATCAAAATCTCTCAGCACCGGAGATACTCAACACGCCTCAATCACCGCGAGGCAGCATCGGAATTCCACCACGCCTGAAGTCACTCAAAAGTCCGCTCGCAGGCGTCGCCGCAGTCGTGCTTTTCGTTCTTGTCACGCTTCCCTTCCTGCTGCCTCGCCCCGTTCAAGCCGCTCAGGACGTCATTCAACTTGCCCGCACCCTGATCAACACCACGCTGGTGTCAGCTGATTCCAGAGAAGCTGGTGTTGCCGAAGCCGTGCGTCTGATTGAACAGCTGCGAGCACTTCCCCGACAGTCCGGCACAGTGGAGTGCGATCGACAACTGGCCACCTCCGCTCTGCTCAGACTGCTGGCGCTGCAGGAAGCCGAGGGACGCAATCCCGCGACGATACACACCTCCGCAACCACCGACACACTGCTCAAGCTGGCCAGCGAAGCAGTCACCACCGGTCTCGCCGTGCCCGAACATCCGGAACGGCACTGGCAGAAGGAAGACGAACTTCAATGTGCTCTGCATGTCCGAGCCACACTCGCTCTGGAAGCCGCGTTCACCGTCGAGCTGAACAGTGCACAACCGTTCTATCTCCGCTGCGTCGATGACACCACGGAAGCGATCGCTCGGCTGACACCGTTGCTGCGGGATGCGAAAGTTCCGGAGGAATTTGCGGCGCGCTGGCGGCTGCTGCACCAGGATTCTCTGTTGCTCCTTGCACGGGCACTGAATAAGGGTGATTTTCGCGAAGAAGCGGAACGCCTGACGCGTATCGAAACAACTCTGCCTGAACTCATTTCACAGTCCGAGTCGAACGCTGCGATCAAACAGTCGCTGGATCAGCAACCCCTTTCCTTTCGCGCAGCCACAAAGGCGTCCGGCATTTCACTCGCACTGCTGCAGCACGTGATTGAAGACAAAAGCGTGGATCCCCGGGCAATCGTGATTCGTGCGACCGCCTTCAATTCCATCGGTCTGGTGCAGAAACGAGCGTCCTCGGCCGAGGCCCTGCAACAGTCACTACAGACTCTGACCACAGGAATCTCTTTGCTGGAATCCCTGCGCACTGCTCAACCGGGAACCGGGCTCCGCAAACAGGTCCTGAGCAGTGGAGTTGAACAGTCGCCTCTGCTGATCCTTGGCAAACTCTGCGGAAACGCCGCAGACTCTCAACAGGTCGTCAACGGCTTTGCAGATCAGGTGCGTTACGGTCGCATGGCCGAAGCCGCACTCTCAGAAGCCCTGCATTTCAATCGCGACGACGAAATCATTAAGGCCCTGGGCTGGATCCAGTCACGTCTGCTGATCGCTCTCTGGCGAATGAATCTGCGGACCCCAAACCCGGAAACGCTGGTACGCATTCACGCCACAGCGCACAGTCTGCGACTGTTTTCCAATGAGTTTACGGACTTTGACGGAGTCCCGGTCAATAAATCAGAACAATTTCTCTGCCGCGCCATCGCAGCGGATGTCTTCAGTGACATACCGTTGTCACAGTCCGCGAGGGAGGCCGCATTACAGCAGTTTTCAAAGGACCTTGCGGAAATTACCGAAGCGGCCGTCCGGGATCCGGAACACTCACTGCGCAGCCTCGAATTTTTCTGTGGGCTGCTGCGTGATGCCCTGCAACTTTCGGCGTGGCAGGGCCCCGAAAACGCAGCTCTGCTGCAGCAACTGCAACAGGCAGAGCAGACAGCGGCAGATGCGAAAAAATAGCAAATCACCCAGCGGCGGCCACCGCATGCAGGATGGCCTTCAAGTCCGCCCGGGAACGCATCAGAACCTGAAGGAGCGAAGCCCGCTGAGCTGCATCAACGCGCCATCACCGGAGCGACAGCAGTTCAGCAGGATCGATCGCTTTCCACGTCTGGACAGGAGTGTCCCTGAATGAGTCGCTCAGTGACCCGGGGAGTAGTCGGTCAGGTTCATGTAGACTGATTCCACCTTGTCAACCAGCTTGCCGTTACGCTGAGTTTCCTCGGCGACTTTCTGCCATTCCGGATCGCTGCGGAACGCGGCCCACGAAGCGTCGGCGGCAGCCTTGTCCTTATGAGCAATCACGTAGATCAGAGTGTTCGGTTTGTCGACGGGGGTCCAGTACATGATGTTCTGCATGCCGTGCTTTTCGAACAGCTTCATCGTGTGATTCCGGAACCGGGCATTGAGCTCGTCCAGTTTGCCTTCCGGCGTGTAATACGTGCGCAGTTCGTACAGCATAGTCTTGCCCTTCGTTGATTCCTGTGCGGCCGAGGCAGCGTGGAACAGAGGGAACTGCAGGACCGCGACGGCAGCCAACAGTCCACCAGCGACCCCCAACCAGAAATTCCTGTTCATAACACCCGATCTCCTGTGTCGTCTGAAGATATGCGATGAAACCACCGCGGCATGCTAACAGGTTCCCCGGGATTGTCACCGTACATCCGTTCCGCACGATCCGCTTCGCCATCGCACAACACGGTGCCGGGTTGCCACTGGTCAGCAGCAATGTTCAGCTGGACCTGGACTGCTGCATCAGCAGTGTACGGGCCTCTGCGGCAAGGAAGATAGAACCGGTAATCACGACCACGCCCTCGGATCCCGCCAGCGACCGAGCGAGCTCAATTGCCGGCCCCGGGCCATCAGCGCTGTGCAGAAAGTCAGCGTTTGAGCCGTTGTCGGGACGCAGCTGCGTCGCAAGGCTGGTCAGCTGATCCACGGGCACACTGCGAGGATTGCTGAGAAACCGCGTGAGCACCACGGCATCGAAGTGCGGCAGAATCAGCCTCAGCATACTGACGGCATCCTTGTCGCTGGAAACAGCAAAGACGAGAACTCGGCGACGATTCTTCCACTCCGAATCCTTCAGCACCTGTGCCACCGCACGCATGGAATCCGGATTGTGTGCTGCATCCAGAACAAGCGTGGGATGCCCCTCCAGCACCTCGAATCGCAACGGCCACTGTGTCGCCCCGATTCCCTGGATCAGACTGTCCTGAGTAATTCGGGACCAGCCGGACTGCTGCAGTAATTCACAGGCCATCGCCGCCAGACTGGCATTGTGTGCCTGGTGCCTGCCCAGCAGCGGAACAGACACGCGATCCAGCGTTTGAGTGGGCGTGATGATCTGCACATCCTGAGTCCTGCGTCGAGCGGTCTGAGCTGCCGTCGGAGTTTCATCAACCCAGGCAAAATCGCGACCACACACATAGCGACGACAGCCTCGCCGTTCGGCAGTGGTCCGAACCTCAGCATCCGCTTCACCAGGGAGCTGCCCCTGCACCACAGGGACACCAGCTTTAATGATGCCGGCTTTCTCGGCAGCGATTTTTTCGAGTGTATCGCCGAGAATATGTGTATGGTCGAGCCCGATGCTGGTGATCACCGTGACCAGCGGTCGGCAGACATTGGTACAATCCAGCCGCCCACCGAGGCCCGTTTCCAGCACGGCAATTTCGACCTGCTCCTCTGCAAACAGCATCCACGCCATCAGCGTGGTCACCTCGAAGAAGGTCGGAATGCGATCATCCTCCTCGGCATCTGCCGATCGCAGCACGTCGCGCAATCGTGACACCAGGTCAGCGATGCGTTCCGGGGCCGGAATGTTGCCGTTGACCCGCATGCGTTCTTCAAACTGTTCGATATGCGGTGACGTGAACAGCCCCGTACGAATTCCGGCATGCCGCAGGACGGAATCAATCATCGCCGCGGTCGATCCCTTGCCCTTGGTGCCTGCGATGTGCACGGCCGGAATCTTCAGATGCGGCGAACCAATCCGATGCAGCAACCGCTCGATACGTTCCAGACGGAACGGATTATGACCGATCGGCCGGGTTCGTTCGTAATCGATTCTGTCATACAGCCAGCTCAACGCCGCTCTGTATGCCTCCGATTGTACCGGGCCTGCAGTGTTCATCAGCACGTCCTGAACCAACCGAATCCCTCGGTCATCCCAATTGAAACTGAGTGAAGTCTGAGTGTTTCTGCGGAATCGGATCGACGGCCGCGTGGCCATCATTTCAGATTTCCAGTGCAGAGTGTAACGAACGATACCGGGATGCGGCAGTGCGGATCTGTTCACCAAACGCGGCCACATTTTTCGCGGAAATACGGACACGTATGTCGTAAACTGGCGCGAAGGAACAGAGGTTCCAGGCGGTGGAACACGAGCCTGAAGGCCAAACCCAGACGGCAACGCCGCGGTGTCGGCCGACTGGAGCACTCGACGCATATCTCGACTGCGAATCATGCGAATCACCCGTGAAAACCCGCAGAAAACTCGTTTTCAGGGCTTTGAGGACAAAAAATGATTCATCCAGATGAGCTCGGAATTCCTGAGAATCCGTTTCCTGTCAGCTGGAATTGGCTTGCAGAGCGTCCCCGGTCCTGATGACTGCCATGGGCTTCAATAGTCGAGGCCTGCGAGCTGCAGGATGCGGCATTCCGGCCTCTGTGAGACGACGCCTGCTTCTCTGCACTGGGAACGGTTCACCGTAGAAGCGGGGGAATCGGGAAAGCCTGCGACGCGTGGGGGAAGATCCCGGCCATTTCGCTGAGACACAGGACTGACACAGTACAATTCCGGCATACGATGGGATAGAATCCGGGAATAGTCTGCGTCGGTACTCCCAAAGCCAGACAACCAGACGTTTTCCAGCGTGTTACCACAGTCAGTCGGCCAACGAAAAAGGACGCGGGATCGCAGTCATTCGCCGGGCGTCGAACATTTCGACTTGCCTGCAACGCGGCCCGGTTCTTTTTTCCACATGCATACCAGGGATTTTCCATGAATCATGCTGAGCGAGTTTTCGGATATCTTCCTGCAATTGAGGCATCCGATCCCAGCAGCATCCACGCCGGAACCACCCCCGGAAGTTTTGCCAGAGCTCCACGGCTGGCCAGTGGTCGTGCCGGTGCGTTGACGTATTCATCCCCGGACACCCCCGGCATGCCCCAGGCGTCAGAAAAGACCGCGTGGGATTTCATGCCGGCCGACTGGACGCTGCGTCCCGGTTTTGAAGGTCGTCACGAGTCTGCCGAAGCGTGGCAGGCACCGGAGGGATTCCAGCCCATCACCCAGCTGGAATTCGCTCGACTGGGCCAGATCACTCCGGAAATGTTCCGCGTTGCCGAACGCGAACATCACCTGACGCCGGAACAGATCCGCGACGAAGTGGCCGCCGGTCGCATGGTCATTCCAGCCAACCGACAGCATCTCCAGTACCAGCTGGAACCAATGTGCATCGGCCGTGCATCCAAAACGAAAATCAATGCCAACATGGGCGCTTCTCCGGTCTCCTCCGGCACCGACGAAGAAGTTGAAAAGCTCCGCTGGGCAGAACGCTGGGGCGCCGACACCGTGATGGATCTGTCCACCGGTGGCGACCTCGATGCCTGCCGCGATGCCATCATCCGCAACAGCACCGTGCCGATCGGAACGGTCCCGATCTATTCCATGATCATCGGCCGCCGCATCGAAAGCCTCTCGATCGAAATCGTGCTGCAAACCCTTCAGCATCAGGCACAGCAGGGCGTCGACTACTTCACGATCCACGCCGGAGTTCTTCAGGAACACCTGCCCTATGTCAAAGATCGCCTGATCGGGATCGTCAGCCGCGGTGGTTCACTGCTGGCCAAGTGGATGATTCACCACAACCAGCAGAATCTGATGTACACGCACTGGGAAGCCATCTGCCAGGTGATGCGGCAGTATGACGTCACCTTCAGTATCGGTGACGGACTCCGCCCGGGTGGTCTGGCCGACGCAACCGACATCGCCCAGCTTGCAGAACTCTCCACACTCGGAGAACTTACCGAACGCGCCTGGCGCTGCGGTGTTCAGGTCATGATTGAAGGTCCCGGACACGTTCCCCTCGATCAGATTGAATTCAACATGAAGTTGCAGCGCCGGCTTTGTCACGGTGCCCCCTTCTATGTCCTCGGTCCTCTCGTAACCGATATGTTTCCCGGATACGACCACATCACCAGCTGCATCGGCGCCACCAACGCAGCATGGCATGGTGCCAGCATGCTGTGCTACGTGACACCCAAAGAACATCTGGGACTGCCCAAGAAAGATGACGTCAAACAGGGCTGCATCGCCTACAAAATCGCCGCCCATGCCGCCGACGTCGCACTGGGCATTCCGGGAACTCGCGATCGTGACGATGAACTGACCAAAGCTCGCGCTGCCCTCAACTGGCAGAAACACTTCGAACTCAGCTTCGATCCCGACACCGCTCGCGCCTACCACGACGAAGATCTGGATGTCGACACTGACTTCTGCGCAATGTGCGGCCACGATTGGTGCAGTGTCCGCATCAGCAAGGAAATTCAGCTGTTCGCCAGCGGCAAGGCCGAAGAATTTCAGTGGAACAAGTCCAAAGTCAGCGACGCTCTGACCGCCGAGCAGCGTGAAATCCTGGAAAAACGCGGTGTCCTCTCTCCCGAAGAAATTCATCGCCTCGCCGGGAAGACACGTAAGTCCGTTGGAGCTGACGCTGGCAAGGCCGATTGCCACAGCGACTATGTCGATGACGACCAGGCCCTGAAGATCCAGCTCGTTCAGCTGCAGTCCGATCCGTCCTGATTCCACACCATAGCTGGATTGCTGATCCCGGCAGACCACCGTGTCACGCACAGTGGTCTGGAGACGACGCGCTGGCGACTCATCCACCGCCTGCTGCTCAAGCAATCCCCGTCGCACTAAACAAGCAATCGAACACTGAAAACTAAAAACTGAACACTGAACACTGAAAACCGATCGCCTCACCCCAGCCAGCTTTACTGCACAGCCAGCCCCGCCAGAAATGTCTGCATGTCGGCACTGCGCAACAGATCACAAAAGGCCCGCAGAGCAGGGCGGTGCAGACGAGCCTTCGGGACGACAAAATCAAACTGCTCCTGCTGCAGCGGCACAAAAGCAAGCCCTGACGCGGTAGCGGCGTGCGCTACGGCCACTCCCCAGTCAGCGCGCTGCTGCACAACCGCCGTCACCACCGCGGCATGATTCCCCGGCTGCACTGCGTAGCCTGCCGGACGTACCCCGGCCAGCAACTGATCGATCAGGATCCGAGTTCCACTGCCAACGTTGCGATTGACCATCCGCAACCCCGGCTGCGAACGAATCAGATCCGCCAACTGCTCCACACTGCGACCCTCAAACCGCTCATCTCCTCGGCGAAACACAATGCCCTGCGATCGCGGATAGCCCGGAATCAACTGCAGTGATTCCGTCAGCCAGGGCGTGTTGTACTGCCCCGTCTCCGGATCCAGCAGATGCACGCCCGCCAGGTCGCACTCACCACGTTTGGCCGCCATCAGGCCCGCTGTACTTCCCAGCGTCAGTAGTTTGGCAGAGAACCCCTGACGCTGCAGTTCTGTCAACAGCCAATCCAGCCCCGGACAGTGACTGCCGATCACAATCAGGTCCGCAGGCTGAAGTCCCTGCCCCTGCAGCTGAACCCGCACCGACTCACCAGCCGCCAACAGCTCTGTGTGACGCGGAATCGTGATAAAACCATCTGCGCGGCTGAACGTGGTGACCGAACCGGATCCTTTTCCCATTGGAAAAGCCCGCAATCC
>JALQWE010000011.1 GCA_023258825.1 Planctomycetaceae bacterium
GATGGGACGTCAGTTTGTCCCTGGAGGAAGCGTCAGCGATTACGCCGGAAACCACGGAGACAATTCACCGGGAGCGTTTGGACGAGAAACGGATTTCTTCTGGGGAGGCCGTGGCACGGGCGTATTGATTTCCAGTCGACCGGTGCTGGCGGCAAAGACGGCAGAGAATGATGCTCCGATCCTGCAGCAGGACTGGATGGACACCGTGGCAATTTCGGACATTCGGGATGGCACCAGCAACACGCTGATGGTTGGAGAATCTTACATTCCTGAGGGTGAATCGCTGAAGACGCCCTGGAATGGCCCAGCGTTTCTGGGGCGATACCTGACGCATTTCGCGCGGATTGGAGGTCCGGGAATTCCCATCGCACATGGCCCCACAGACCAGCGAGGCACCATGTACTCCTTCGGAAGCGCCCACGCAGATATGGCGCAATTTGCCTGGGCTGATGGCAGTGGTAAAGCGGTGTCGTCATCCATCAGCACGCAGGTGCTTGCCAGTCTCTGCCATCGATCGGACGGACTGCAGTTCCAGGGCTTCTGATGGCCCCGGTGGAGCGGGTTCAGTTGATGGGGTTCAGGGGAAAACGCTCCATGAACCGCCGGCAACACACGCCCGATCACATAGAGGTGTTTTCTGCAGCGTTCAGCATGTCACAGGCAGCAGTTTTTGGCAAAGCATAAGGACCAGCAACTATGATTTGCGGGGGAAAGACGTTGGCCCCGAATTGGCCGTGGCTGTGGATCATCGCTGCCAGCGTAACGCTTTGCGGGTGCGGCGAGGATCGTCCTCGCGCCTACCCGGCGAATGGTCGAGTCGTTTTTTCGGATGGAACGCCCGTCAAACTGGGAACGGTAGAACTGCTGTCCGAAGAACACGGCACCACGGCGACGGGGCGTATTCAGCCCGACGGAACCTTTGTGCTGGGAACATGGGAAAGCACCGACGGCGCCTGTGCGGGGGATCACAAAGCCATCGTTTCGCAGATGATGATCTTCGATGGAATGGTAAGGCACACCGCGGACCATGGATCACCAGTCGACACGAAGTATGGGTCGTACACCACCAGTCCGCTCCGGGTAACGATTCGCAAATCAGCCAGTAACAAACTTGAGCTACAGGTGGAAAAAGCCCCGCGCGAGAAAGGCGGATCATCAGGTTCAGGTGCAAAGTGAGTCGACAGTCCGCTGACGAATCAGCAGACGCCTGGCACGTCCCCTGACAACGACCGTCACGGGCATTTTGAGCACTTGCCGAGTGACGAAACGCCAGGATGCTCAGGAGCCGTACCGACATAGGAACGCGGAAGTTTTCCTGGCGTCCGTGACCCGGATCAATTCCGACCGACCTGAAGCGGCACAGAAATTTGAATGGACAAGAGATCGGGTATGAAGATTCGCTTTATCACAGTCGGTGGAACAATCGACAAAGTCTACTTCGATCAACTCAGCCAGTATCAGGTGGGACCACCCGGTGTCGAACGGATCCTGCAGGATGTTCCGGTGGGATTTGAGTACGAAATCGAATCGCTGATGCGCAAGGATAGCCTGGACATGACCGATGAGGATCGGGACATCGTGGCAGCCGCGGTTGTACGTTCCGCCGAATCCCGAATCCTGATTACTCATGGAACCGACACCATGATCGACACGGCGCGGCGACTGGCGGGCTTGACGAACAAGCGAGTGGTCCTGACGGGGGCCATGCAGCCAGCAGGTTTCCGGAATTCCGACGCGACATTCAACCTGGGACTGGCCCTTGGAGTACTGCTGTCTGATTCCGCCAGTGGGGTTTGGCTGGCGATGAGCGGCCAGGTATTTGATCCCTATTCGGTGCGAAAAAATCGCGATCTGGGACGGTTTGAGACCGTAGGAACGAACTGAAACAGGCATGGCCAGGTGCCGTGCCCTGATTCGGCGGGCGTCGTTTGCGTGTTCCTCTGGAGACGAATTCGCGGCGATTTATCTGCTTGACTGGTTCAAACTGACGCTGAATTCTTCCGGAAATCGCGAATTCGCCTTTGTAAGACCGGGGGAAATCTGTAAGCCGCGATGGCGGGATTTTGGAAATCCGCCAGGAAAATCGACTTCCAGAAATGCGTCGATACCGGGCGCCGGAGGAATCGAGTATGCTTTTCCGCCTCCGGGACATTCTGCGCAGGTCACACCTGCCGTGGTGACTTTCCCTGTCAACAGCATTGGTGGGCTCCGGCACACCCTTTAATAACTGACCTGAAGATTATGGAAAACCGTCGACTTTTCATCTTCCTGTTGTCCACAATGACCTTCCTGTGGCTCTGGTCAAGCTATCTGGCACCGCCACCGCCGGAACCGGATGCGACGGCAGAAGCCACCGCTGAAGAAAACTCGGGTTCCGAAACTGCGGCGACAGGAACGGACAGCAG
The DNA here is from genome assembly GCA_023258825.1 of Planctomycetaceae bacterium. GTDB lineage: Bacteria > Planctomycetota > Planctomycetia > Planctomycetales > Planctomycetaceae > SXXK01. The sequence goes on from JALQWE010000011.1 coordinate 2,406, forward strand.
CAATGCCGCCGCCCCTGTCACTGGAGAAACTCCGGCGACACCAGCGGCAGCCAACCAGCCGTCCGCTCAACCGCCAGTCGTTCAGATCCCGAAGTATGAAAATCAGACAGTCACTCTGGGATCACTGCAGTCGGACAGCGGTTACGCACTTGAAGTTGTGCTGACATCTGCGGGCGCTGCCGTGGAAAGTGTATCTCTGACCTCACCGCAGTTTCATGATCTGCAGGATATGCAGAAAGCCGCCCGCATCGTGGGCAATAACAGCACATCAGACCGGACCTTCACCACGGCATTCGCTGAGGTCGACCGCTTGTTGCTGCCCGAAGGAAAGACTCTGGAAACTGCTGACTGGAAACTGGCGCAGACCGCAAACACTGACGACGCGGCAACGGCAGCCTGGGAATATGACTCTCCCGACGGTCGGTTCCGTTTACGCAAAACGTATTCACTGCCTCGAACAACTCTTTCCGGCAAGGAACTTGCTCAGGCCTGGAGAGACAATCCTGCACTGTACACCGTCACTCTGACTATGGACGTGATCAACCTGACCGCGTCCGAGCAGGTGCTTGACTACGAACTGCAGGGCCCCGTTGGGTTGCTGCTGGAAAACAAAGAACACACGTTCAAGTACCACGACATCCACGTGGAGTTTGCTGACAGCAAGGCCGCGTCGCTGAACATCGCAGCGCTGCAAAGTTATTGTGACCGCATCGATGAAGAACTCGGCTATCGCGCCTCACCCGCAGAACTCCGCGAAAAACTTCGGGAAGATCGCGAATGGACAACCGTCCCGCGCTATGCCGGCGTAGACGTCCAGTTCTTTTCGGCACTGGTCGCCCCTGGCGTTCGCCCCGGTACTGATTCCAGCGAAACAGCTGAAGTCACATGGATTGATCGAACGTATCCGATGCTGATTGGACCGGACCTGCGGGAACGAGTGGAACCATTTTTTGTTGCCAGGATCATGAAGGGACTCTGGACGGCTTTTGCCGGCCGCGAGGTTGATCCCCGGACCGCTGATCTCAGTTTCCGGATGGCCAGCGTACCGCTGACTCTCAAGCCAAACGGCACCCTCTCGCACAACTACGCATTCTTTGTCGGCCCCAAACGTCGTGAACTGCTGGACCCACAGCCGTTCGCCGCTGGCCAGGTCCTGAACTACGGCTGGTTCGGTCCGGTGGCCCGCATCATGCACTTCCTGCTGGACTTCTTTCACGGGCTCGGTCTGCCTTACGCATTCGCCATCGTCTGCCTCACAATTCTGGTGCGAGGGTGTCTGTTTCCTCTGTCGAAGAAGCAGGCCGTGATGGCGGCGCGCCAGAAAGAACTGCAGCCACAGTTGAAAGCACTGAAAGAAAAATGCGGAAATGATCAGCAGAAGTTTGCACGAGCCCAGATGGATCTGTGGCGCAAACACAACATCAACCCGCTGTCGGGGTGCCTGCCGTTGTTTCTGCAATTGCCGATCTTTGTGGGACTGTACACCGCCCTGAACTCGGCAGTGGACCTGCGAGGCCAATCGTTCCTCTGGATTGACAACCTTGCCGCCCCGGATGCGCTGTTTCGCCTGCCATTCGCTCTGCCATTCGGGATGGGGCACGACTTCAGTATTCTCCCGTTGTGCACCGTGGCCCTGTTCCTGACTCAGCAGAAGATGTTCATGCCACCGGCTCAGGATGAACAGCAGGAAATGCAGCACAAGATGATGAACATCATGACCGGCGTGATGGGCATCTTCTTCTGGCATCAGCCCGCCGGGCTTTGCGTTTACTTCATCGCGTCCAGCACATGGAGTATTGCTGAGCGAAAACTGCTGGGCACAGCAAACCCGGCACCGGTCGGCAATGTGGAACTTATCCTGCCGGAAGACGCACCGAAGGCAACTGCAGGCTCAAAAGTCAGCACCGAATCCGCCAGCGGTCCGTCAAAGCCCGCCGGGTTTCTGCAGAGGCTGCTTGATGCGGCTGCTGAAGCACAGAAACAGGCTGAAAGTCAGCGAGGCCGCAATGACCGGAAGGGCCGAAAGAAACAGGACTGACTTCAGCGATTCGTAGACCGATCACCGACGCCCTCTGACGGTGCTCGGCAGCGAGGAACATCCATGCAGCAGGACATTGCCACCCCAGTCACCGCGATCCTGATCGTTGATCATGGATCGCGCCGGGCAGAAAGCAATCAGTTGCTGCATGATGCAGCTCGCAGATTTGAAAAGCAATCTTCGTACTCCATCGTTGAACCCGCCCACATGGAGTTGGCTGAACCCAGTATTCGGCAGGCCTTCGAACGCTGCGTCGAGCGGGGAGCGCAGCGTGTCGTGGTGTTTCCATGGTTTCTGTCACCCGGACGACACTGGACCGAAGACATTCCGGAACTGGTGCAGGAAGCGGCCCAGCATCACCCGAACGTTGAATGGCTGGTCACACCACCTTTCGGCATTCATCCCGGGCTGATGACGGCTGTCAACGACAGGATTGATGTCAGTGTCCGAAAGTTCAACGCGGAAAGAATAGCAACACAGGCTGCAGATTATTAAACAGAAACGGCGGCCCGGCAGCGAAATCGCTCCGCCGCAGGCTGTTCCGTCGTTTCACACAAATTTCTCAGGACAACGTCAACGCCGCGAGTGCCCCAGTCTCCAGCGAGTTCTCCCCGGAACGAATTACCATTTCCTCAGTGTTCCCCGGATCCCGGCCCGATGCGCTACTGCCAGCCTTCCTGTATTCGCCTGTCACTTGTGCTGCTGCTGATTGCCAGTGGCTGCAGCCGCTCAAATCCGGCTCCGATTCCCCCGAAGCCCCTGAAGGTTTTCTTCGTCAAACCAGTGACGCAGGACGTCACCGAAGAGGAAGAATTTACAGGCCGCATGGCGGCAACCGAGCGCATCGAATTACGGGCTCGTGTCAGTGGCTACCTGCAGGAACTGGACTTCGCGGAAGGCAAGCCCGTCACCAGCAATCAGGTTCTGTTTCGAATTGACAATCGCCAATTCCTTGCTGAGGAAAAGCGGACCGCCGCTGCCGTCAGTCAGTTTGAAGCACGTGCCCGGCGACTGGAAAGCCAGGAATCACGGGCCCGTTCACTGTTCGAAAAACGAGCGATGTCCGAAGAGGAATATGAAGCGATCAAGTACGAACTGACCGAAGCCCAGGCCTCATGGAAAGCCGCCATGGCCTCTCACGAAACGGCCAGACTGAATCTGGAATTCACAGAAGTCAGAGCCCCCGTGGCGGGGACGATCGGGCAACGTCAGGTTGACCCCGGCAACCTTGTGGTTGCTGACCAGACTCTACTGGCGACAATCGTGCCCACTGACCGGCTTTATGTGCACTTCGACATGGATGAACGCACCGTACTGCGACTTCGTCGCATGCAGCAACCCGGAGCAAGACAGACCGCCCTGGATGAACCAGTGACGGTAAAGATTGCACTCGCTGATTCAGAAGAATTCGCCATCACCGGTGTGGTGGATTTTCAGGACAACGAGATCGACCCATCGACCGGAACACTTAGAATCCGGGCGACCGTGGACAATTCCGGAGGACTTCTGTCACCCGGACTTTTCGTGCGTCTGAAATACCCCGTGGGATCTCCGCAATCGTCACTGCTGATTCCCGAAGAGTGCCTCGCTTCGGACCAGGGAAGACCTCTGGTTTACGTTGTGGCAACGGATGCAGGCCGTACGATCGCAGCCGCGCGTTACATTGAGCCCGGCCCCATGGTTGGCGCCCTGCGTGTCATCCGAAGCGGTTTGGAGATCGACGATCAGGTCATCGCCACCGGACTGCAGCGTTTGCGGAGAAACGCAGACATCACCGCCGAACAAATGCCGGACACGTCTGCAGCCTCGGACGGGGACAAATCGGAGCGCGTTCCTTCGGAGCAAAAGCCTGATGCCCCCGAAAATAAGCGACCGGCCGAAAAGGGCGACTTTCCCACACCGGCGTGAACCCTGTTTTGCTGTGATTCGCCCGTGCTTTTAGCGTCTTAAGCGTTCTCGGAGACAACGAAGAAACGCTTTCCGGGCCACGATGTCAGGACGGCAGGAGAATCCAGAACGTCCCGTCACCAACTCAGTTGTTTCAACATTTATTGTTTTGACAAGACTGCAGGCTGCACGTATCTTACGGCCGCGCGAGTCCCCCCGGTATCACTTCTTGTTTACGCAGGAACTCAGTTCCATGACCAACAGTGCCCTTGCCGAGCAATTTTTCCTGCAGATCGCGATCATTCTGCTGGTTTGCCGGGGTGTGGGAATTCTCGCTCGTCGGATGGGGCAACCGCAGGTCGTTGCAGAAATGATCGCCGGGGTGTGTATGGGCCCCTCTTTGCTGGGGCTGTTCTTTCCAGAGCTTCAGAAGGCAATTTTCCCCTGGGACAAACTGACGCGTGATACACAGAGCTATCTGTATCCGGTCTCCCAGCTTGGTCTAGCCCTGTACATGTTCATTGTTGGGATGGAGTTCCGACTGGACATCGTGCGATCGCAATGGCGCAGTGCTGTAGCCGTCTCGCTTGCGGGCATGATCAGCCCGTTTGTGCTTGGTGCGGGACTCGGCTGGTACTTTCATAACTACACTTCGCTGTTCCCTGAGGGCTCCAGCGTCTGGGGGTCGTCAGTGTTCCTCGGGGCATCGATGTGCATCACAGCATTTCCGATGCTGGCCCGTATTATCCACTTCAAGGGGCTGAACGGAACACGGATGGGGACTGTGGCCATCGGCGCCGGAGCAATGGATGACGCCTGTGCGTGGTGTCTGTTGGCCGTTGTATTGTCCAGCCTTGAGAAAAGTCCGTCGGCCGCGATTCGAAGTATAGGCGGCGGCATCCTGCTGGTTATTTTCATTTCACTTGTCATCCGCCCAGCGCTGCTGCGAATTCAGAAATGGCTGATCAGCGATGATTCGCTGACTGAGCCCGGTTTGGTGGTCTGCCTCGCTTTGATGTCTTTGTCCGCCTTTGCCACAGATCGTCTGGGCCTGCACGCGGTGTTCGGCGGTTTTCTGATGGGAACCGCAATTCCTCGCGGCATCATGGCCCACCAGGTGACGAAGCGAGTAGAACCAATGACCGTGGCGCTGTTGCTGCCAATGTTCTTCACCTTCAGTGGACTCAACACACGCATCGGACTGCTGAACACGCTGGACGGCTGGATCATGAGTCTGGCAGTGCTGGCTGTTGCCATGCTTGGTAAGGGAGTATCCTGCTGGCTGGCAGCACGAGCAACCGGAATTCCGAATCGCGAGGCCCTTGGAATCGGTATTCTGATGAATGCCCGAGGACTGATGGAACTGATCATCATCAACATCGGACGCGAAAAAGGCCTGATTTCTGACGAACTCTTTGCAATGCTGGTCATTATGGCCATCATCACAACTCTGATGGCGTCACCCATCTTCGACCGACTTGTCGGCCCGGCGAAATCATCCGATTAACACGCATCCTTTCAGTCCACGACAACTCATAAGGCGATCGTGACCACTCCGGTTGCTCCGGCCAAAACAAGTTGCTGGCCGTCCTGCAGCCACAGATTTTCGTGTTGTCCGAACCTTGTGTCGCGTGAAGTCCAGCCAGCGGTGGCACGTGACAGTCGGCAAACGTAAACTGCAGGGCAGTGAAATGTCCCGCCCAGCAGTTCCCATTTGCCGGACCTCCACAATGATGCGCAAGGCTTTTCTGATCATTGGGCTCCTGATTATCCTGCCTCAGAATCCCATGATGGATTCGGCTCGAGCACAAGGGCGATCACTGGCAGATAACCCTCAGTTGGAGAGCTTCTTCCAGCGGGAAGTTATTCGTCTTGAGCAGGCCAATGAACTGACGAACTATCGCACCCGTGAAGAATGGGAATCAGCGCGCCCCGCGCTGCGTGAAGAGCTGTTCGATATGCTGGGACTCAGCCCGCGTCCGGCCAGTCTTCCTCTGCAGGCCACCGTGACGGGTATCACAGAACACCCGGAATTCATCGTCGAGAGGCTGCATTTTCAGTCACTCCCGGGACTCTATGTCACCGGCAATCTCTATCGACCTCGGGAACAGCAACACCCCCTGCCGGCCGTCCTTTATGTGTGCGGTCATGGACAGGTGAAACAGGACGGCGTCAGCTTTGGCAACAAGACGCACTATCAGCATCACGGTGGCTGGTTTGCACGCAACGGCTATGTCTGCCTGACGATCGACACCCTGCAGCTCGGTGAAATTGAAGGGATCCACCATGGCACCTATCGGATGAATCGCTGGTGGTGGAATTCCCGAGGCTACACTCCGGCCGGGGTAGAAGCGTGGAACTGCATACGCGCACTGGATTACCTGCAGACTCGGTCCGAGGTCGACGCGAACCGACTGGGTGTCACCGGGCGTTCCGGCGGTGGAGCCTACAGCTGGTGGATCGCCGCGCTCGACGATCGTATTCGCTGCGCGGTCCCGGTGGCTGGGATCACTTCACTTCGTGACCATGTTGTGCAGGGCTGCATCGAGGGTCACTGTGACTGCATGTTCATGGTGAATACCTTTCGATGGGACTTCGCGAAGGTCGCAGCACTTGTCGCCCCACGACCACTCCTGATTTCCAATACCGATAAGGATCCCATTTTCCCCCTTGAAGGCGTTGTGGATATTCACCGTCAGGTCCGCCATATCTATCGACTGCTCGATGCTGACGATCAACTGGGCCTGCAGATTACCGAAGGCCCGCATGAAGACACTCAGGAACTGCACCTGCACGCATTCCGCTGGTTCAATCGTTTCCTGCGAAATGACAAGTCACTGATCGAAAAGACAGCCGTCAAATTCTTTCAGCCCAATCAGCTGAAAGTCTTCGCCACACTGCCGATCGACGAGGTGAACACGAAGGTTGATGAGTTGTTCGTACCAGCAGCAGCAGGTCTTTCCGCAGCCGCCGCAATCGACCAGCAGCCAACCCTGGCAGGTGATGCTGTGCAACGGCTGGCGGACCGATGTTTTCGGGCCTGGCCACCGTCCGATGAAATCTCCGAGGAATGTCAGATCGCAGTCGTTCCCGCCACAGCTGTGGATGGACTGCCTTTTCAGGTGACACAGATCAAATTTGATAGTCAGCCATTCGTACCGCTGCAACTGGATGTTCGTTCTTCATCATCCACTCCACTCAATGAACTCATGGAGATCCGCTTGCGGATTTCCATGGACGCTGCAGGTCCGGATCTGACTTTTTCCCAAAGTCCGTTCAGTGAAGCGCGTCTGACAGTACGTCCCGGAGCTCAGGGGCCATGGAAGGGCGACGCGGCGAAGCAAGTACAGATCGCCCGACGCTTCCAGTTGCTGGGAATGACTCTTGATGGCATGCGAGTCTGGGATGTACGCCGTGCCATGCAGATGCTCCGCCGGCAATGTCCCCGCTTGCAGAAGCTAACCATCGAAGCAACTCCCGGCACGGAAGTCCATGTACTGCTGGCGTCGCTCTTCGAGCCACCGGCGTCCCTGATTGTCCTTCCGGAACTGGCCTTCACACCGGAAAACACCCCGTCAATTCTCAACCTGACTCGTACCCTGCCTCTTGAGATACTGCCTGTCCTGGCGGCACAACGCACGCAACTGGCAACTCAGACGAAAGCCGAGGCAGCCCCCTTCGCCGCAGCAGTCACGGCAGATCCACTCTGGAAAGGCTACCCGATCCGGTTTTCCGTATCGCCTGAGCAACAATGATTCTGATCACTGAAGTCTGAACAGGCGTCCCTGGTCACCTGCCTCCATATCGCCAACTAAGCGTACCCAACCGGAGTTTCAGTCGGCGGATCCCAGCATCAGGCTCCGAACGGCCCGCTGGATGTCCGGCTGTCGCATCAGTGATTCACCGACCAGCACGGCACCAACGCCTGCAGCACGCAGTCGTTGTATGTCTGCATGCGCAGAAATGCCACTTTCGCTGACCAGCAGAGTGCTCTCTGGAATCTGTTGTTTCACGAGAAACGTGTGCTCCAGTGACGTACGGAATGTCCTTAAGTCGCGGTTGTTGATTCCCAGAAGTTCAGTCCCCGTGGCCAGCACCCGCGGTACGTTGGGCAGATCATACAGTTCGATCAAGACATCCATTCCCAGAGACCGCGCGTACTGGTACAGATCCTGCAGAGCAACATCATCAAGGCACTCGGCAATCAGCAGAACACAGTCAGCACCTGCCACCCGGGCTTCAGCAATCTGATAACGGTCGATGATGAACTCTTTCCGCATCACCGGAATCTGTACCTGCTGACGAACCTGCTGAAGATAGCTGAGGTGTCCCTGGAAGTACTTCTCGTCCGTCAGAACACTAAGACAGGCTGCGCCAGCGGCCTGATAATCCAGCGCGATGGAGACAGGATCAAAATCAGGACGAATCAGCCCTGCTGACGGTGACGCTTTTTTGACTTCGGCAATCAACGCTGGCTTGTCAGCCCGACGCAGCGCCTGCAGAAATCCACGCGGTGGCGGAGCATCGCAAAACTGTGATTCCAGAGTCTCGAGGGAGATTTGCTGGTACGCGACAGCAACTTCCCGGCGTTTCTGTTCGATGATTTGGTCTAAAATGGTCGACAAGGCCCGTTCTCCACGTTTTGATATTCACCCGAGATGGTAAAGCCCGAATGGAATCGGGTCGAGCCAACCGGGAAAATTCCCGTTGGCCACGGAAACCGACAGTCAATTCTCCCCGTCGCCCCACTACGAAAACCGTACACGAATGAAAAACTGTCCGCCCGGATCTTTTTTGGTGAACTGTCTGTCAGACATGCCGCTGGCCCAGGCCGCGCCTGACGTCCAGATTACCACCGGACAGGTCCTGGCCGCGTCACTGGCCATGTTCATGTTCGCTTCCAGCCTGACAATGCTGATCCGCTGGAGCCAGCGTTACTTCAAACAGGGACAGACTCTGCCTTTGGCAAGACGCCCCTTCCTGACGGTGCCTGCAACCGTGACCTGGTTCACCGCCATGCTTTCCCTGGTCTGGGTGGCCGCGCAACTGGCCGTCAGCTTTGGCCCCGCAGAAAAACCTGCGGACGTTTCCACCGAAACAGGCAGCGAAGGTGAAACACCAACCGCAGATTCGCAATCCGAATCCACCCCGGTAACCACTAAAAATCAGGATGAGCAACTTCGGGATGCTCGGAGCAACATCTTCGCAATCATCCAGATGAATGCCATCCTCACCATCGGACTTGGGACCTCAGTACTGATCGCCACTTTACGGTCCCGATCCAGGATCACAACGCAAACTTCAGCGCTATGCAACGAGGAGCAATCAACAGATCCCACTTTCGCGACAGAAGCCATCGGATATTCGTCGCTGACTGACTTGCCGTTGTCCTCAGTACACTCGGATGCACCCGGCTTTCCACAACCTGCAACCGCCGCAATTCAATCCGTGGAAACTCCGTACGCGATCGACGACTCCAGCCCCACCACAAATCCGGAACCGTTCTCTTTCCGCAATGAGTTCGCATATGCGGTCGAGGTCTTCCTGGCAGCCTGGCTTCCCACCATGCTGCTGCGATTCCTGCTGGTCGAGCTGATTTCTCAGGTGACGGGTGAAGTCCCGGAAAGCAATCCATTACTGGAACTGCTGCGCTCGGGGCCGGGACAGGAATTGATGCTCCTGATCGCGGTGACTGCGGTGGTCGTGGCCCCAATCGCTGAGGAACTGCAGTTTCGCGTTGTGCTGCTGGGAGGGCTGCTTCAGGCGGGTCGCCCACAGATTGCCTGGCTGTTTTCGTCTGTACTGTTTGCCATGGCTCATGGATTTCCGGATTCCCTCGCGCTGCTCCCGCTTTCATTTCTGCTGGGTTATGCGTACATGCGTCGTCGCAGCTACGTGGCGGTGATGCTGGTGCACTTCCTGTTCAATCTCTCAAATATCGCGCTCGCTATGCTGTCTCTACCGCAGCCTCCAATTTCGTAGAACTCTGCCCGAGTTCAATGCGTTCGAAGAGTGAATTTGCTCCTCCTACAGCGGCGGCCAACCTGCCTGTTCTCTACACGGCCTATGGTGCATTCCTTGTCGTCCTGTAATTCAACCACAGCCGGCGGAAGCGGCGCAGCAGTCGATGATTCAGGGAACAGGCGACGTCATCAAGGTCACGATTCTTCAGAACTGCAGGGCGTCAAGGTCGGCCAGCAACTGGTCCATTTCATCCCGATGCTTCTGGCGGATCCCCACCGACATGCCAACGGCTTCACGGCCATCCAGAAGCAATTCACGGTCTCTTTCCCTGACAGCCATTTCAATCGCAGATTCGCCTTCATCGCCTCCAAAAAGTTTCGTCAGGTCTATTTTCAATCCACTGACTTCACCCTCAGCACCCGCAATGGCTGCCGTTTTATGGTGCGGAAAGATAATCGCATTCGCCGGACATACTCGACTACAGGCGGGACACCCCTTTTTACAACTGTCCTGCTGCTCCACGAGAATTCTGTCGAGTGCATCGACTCCGTAGACACCAAACAGACAGAAGTCGATGCACTCCATGCAGTTGGTACAGCGACTGTAATCGATCACGGGATACCAGCGACGGCCCGTGTCTTCCGGCAGCAGCGCTTTGTCGTCCAGCGTCGCCGTCCCGCTGTCGAAAGCCCGCCGAGCCTCAAGCAGTCGCTCCGGCTGCAGGTACCGCTGAAGCTGTGCTGCCGACGGAGTCCCCTGAATCCAGGACATCAAATCCGTGGTGCTGCCTTCGTCCGTATGTAACTCGTCTCGGACGCGCCGAATTTCGTTGACAAACTCTCCGGCACTCTCGGAAACTCGAAGATCCAGACACCAAACAGAGCGGTCAGGGACCTCAAGACTGCCGATGCCGCCAGCAGCCCGCTGTTCCTCAGTGTCCTCGTCTGAGTCCTCATCATCCTCCACGTCCTCTGCGGCCTTCAGCAACGTCACACCTTCGTGACCGCGTACACCAGCACGATCCAGTGTCCAGCGAATGGCACGTTCGTAGAGCCAGCCCATCACAAGCAACGGGCCTGGGACTTCACGCAGCAGTTGCATCCCTGAATGATTGGGCGCCATATCGTAGAGATGCGGGACAAGTGTCACCGAGATCCCCGGTTCACCGATCAATGCCGCAGCAATGTCTTCCTCCAGACGCCGCTTTGACGGATTGCGTCCCTGAGCCTGAGAGATCACGACAGTGAGTTGGTGCTGCGACATAAGCTTTAAACCGCCAGGGTCAGCGATGATAAGTTCCACAATTTTCGGTCGTCAAACAGGTCCAGGGCAGGCCTTCAGCCCTCATTCATCTGGCCCTTGATCGTGCGCTGCGCATCCTCCCACGCCGACCGCAGATACTCAAGGTACTCTGCAGCAGAGAGCAGATCTTCGTCCGGCGCAAATTCGTATAGCCAGCCCGTTCCATAGGGATCTGCGTTAATTCCCGAGGGATCATTCAGGAGGGCTGGATTGAAACGAATCACCGTCCCGGCCCCCGGAGGAAACATGGAGGAGACAGCCTTGGCACTTTCAATCTCGCCAATCTCCTGACGATCCCGGACCCGCGTTCCCTCATCAATCGACCATTCGAGAAAGTAGACATCCTGCAGCAAACGCACGGAATAAGCAGTGAACCCCACTCGCCAACGATCCGCTCCGGCGGATTGCAGCCAGAGATGACGACGGGAATACTGACGGTCAACGGGAAACAGCGCCTGATACTGTCCCATCATGAACGATAACGGTTCAGTCATTTGTTAACCCGCCGGTCGAAGGTCTGCTGTGACACCCACAGTTTGTCCCGCGTTTTCAATTTCCTGCAGCAGAGCATCTGCCGGAAAACTGACGGGGAGTGCCAGACGCAGGATCATCTCAAATGCACGGCCCTCTTCAGTTCGCACCGCATGCATCCCGGTAATGTCAATTCCATAACGAGCCACAATCTGGCTCAGACTTCTCAGGATCCCCGGTTCATTGCGCCCACCAATCCGCAGTCGATATTGACGTGTTTCCGCAGCAGCTGCGACATGCACAGGAATCTGCGACGACGGATCACGCACGGTCAACTCAATGCCGAATGGACGGCAGGCATCCTGCAGATGATCGCGGATCAGATTCTGGTCCATCGTGCCGGGAAAATCGGCCGAGAAAATCATCGTAAAGTAGCCCCGCACAACGGTCTGACTGGCTTCTCGAAGGTCGCCACCCAATTCCGCCATGGCTCGAGTCACCGCGGCCAGAATCCCAGCCCGGTTGGCAGCCGCCATGATGATAATCCATTCCCGCATCATCCGTTGTATCCCTGACCTGCAAAACACCGCTCATGGCAACTCGGAAGAAAATCCTGGTGACCACGACCAGCTGAACAACGCACCAACACCGACCATGAAGCGTCAATGCAATTCAATAATCGCTTCCACTTCCACAGGCACGTTGTAAGGCAGCGATCCCATCCCCACCGCACTGCGTGCCGCTTTCCCAGCCTCACCGAAAATCTCTACCATCGTATTGCTGAAGCCGTTCATCACTGCCGGATGACGCTGAAAGTCCGCAGTGGAATTGACCATCCCCAGAACTTTCACAATCCGTTTTACACGGTCCAGACTTCCCAGGCTGGCCTTAATCGTCGCCAGCATGGTCAATGCCACCACACGAGCAGCAGCGGCACCTTCTTCTTCCGTCAGGTCCGCGCCAACGCGGCCCGTGATTAACTTCCCGTCCGGTCCATAAGGTACCTGACCGCTGACATATCCCATCCGATCCACCACAACCACCGGCGTGTAGACGCCACCCGGCGGCGGTGGTGGCGGCAAAGTGATTCCCAATTGTTCCAGTTTCGCCTCAATGCTCACGCAGACACTCCCAACAAAATTCACCGCCCGTACAATTTACCCACTGCAGACCAGATTTTGACCTGACACACGGGATTCCATGACTGGGTACAGTTCTGTTACCAACGCTGAACGGTCCGCAAAAATGCAGACACAGCAGACCGACACAGAGTAACGAAAATCTGTGACTATTCCCAATTGAACGGCGAAATGATCGCAATTTTCAGATCGGGCCACCGGATTCCTTCCGAATACCGCAACCGACTCTCGTCCACACGAGACACCCGCGTCCCGCCGCCCAGACACGCAGCCGCAGTTCCTAAACCCTCACAGAAACCCCACAAGCTCCATACTTACCCGAAAATCAGACCTGTCCCCACCTCAGCAAACTCGAAAAATAACTGGAAAAACGACCTCCCCTGAGATTCCCTCGAATCTGTACGTATGACTCTTCATTTTTCTCAGTGTTCGCAGCAGTCCAATGGCCACAAGGCAGTCGCAGATCGTCCAGAAACATCCCGGAAATTCGCTCCATCCGCAACGGGGATTCCGCGACCCAATAGGGCTCGTCCCTGTCCGGAGCCGCAATCACCAGCCGCACTTGCCCCGAGGCCTCGTATCCAAGCAGCCAGGCCCCCGGCAGCGATTCCGCAACACCACGCACAACACGCAGCAGATCCCCATAGCGGAATACCGGTTTCTCCAGTCCCTTGCGGTGAACAAAAAACAGCCGCGCTACTCCTGCCTCACAATCTCGACTCAGCGATTCGTCTCCACTCTCCCACCTCAGTCGTCCCCGCCACTCGTCGTCCAGCCATCGTCGAATGTCCGACTCCGGTCGACGAAACCAGGCCCCCGCCTCCACAACAAACTGCTCCGTCTCGTCCATCGGTTCATGCCCGGAGACCGCGCATGTCGCCAGATCCCGCAGATACAACTCCACAAGGTCCGATGTCGGATCAAGGATCGGTGGCTCAAAGTCCCCGCCATCTTCCAGTGCCAGACCAGCCTGAAAATCGATCCGCTGGCTCTCAGTCATCTGCCCCACAATCCGCAGCCCCATCAGGATTCCCCGGACGCGTCCCGGTTCCGGACAGACCATGCGTTCCACAAATCTGCGCAGCGAAGCCGCCGTCTCCTGCAGCGACTCAGCGCGCGACGATGTCACCGAAGACGGAACCGCCCCCAACTGCAGTCGCAAATCAAATCGGGACTCAACCCCGCTGCGCCAGGCTCCCACAGACGCTTCCGTCACCCCATGAATGTACTGCCCAAAAAACTGTTCCAGCTCCCGGACAATCTGCTCTCGCTGCTCTCGCGTCAGCATGGCTGAGTCGGCCAGAGACAGTCCCGCAGGCCGATGACTGGCAAGGCATCGGTACAGATAAATCCGATCGTATTCGCTCAGCAGAGGCAACGCGGTGACCTTCTGCAATCCATGCCGCAGACTCAAACCTGATGACGGAAAAGAAGTGATCAATTCAACCAGTTCTGCCCCCAGAATCCACGCCGGGTCACGCTGCCGAAAACCCGTCCCATAGATTCCCGCAGCCTCCACACCAATCACCGTAATCACCTGCTGCAGCAACCCCACCGCCTGGCGATCCAGTGTCTTTTCCATGAGCTATTTTGCGCCCTGGCGACCAATCTCTGTGGCCAGCCACCACGCCCCCAACGCTGCCGGGTTGCTGGCGGCCACAAGCCGCCCCGCATACAGCCCCCGCGTAGCATAGGTCAGCCACGGACTGGCCTTCTGGTATACCCCGTAACCAATCACGGCCTTTCTGATGTATCCATACAAGGTGCCAATACTGTACTGCTGGACGCCCAACGGCAATTGTTCCAGCAGCACCAGCAAATGCAGCCAGATTCGGCTGGCCGCACGCGCCAGTTGTTCCAGACTGGCTTCCATCAGCGGGGCCGAACTATCCGGCCGATAAATTCCCGCAACCCGCTGGATGAGTGACAAAGCCTCATCCCGGATCAGGATCAGGTCGAGCCTGCCATCCACCATGTATCCGTTGCCACGAATCTTCTCATACACCCGCTCGGCCTCAGCTTCCAGCAGCTTGCGAACCTGCCGATCCTGCTCACCCAGACGCCGCAACTGATCCGCATTCTCTGCTATACCCGAATCGGTGTCCGGGTATTCCAGAAACTCATGAAACCGCGCAAACCGCGTCGCCAGATGCTGCTCTCTCTGAACCAGATCATCCGCCCGACGCTCGAATTCCGCCTGCAGTGTCTGTCGCAGCTGATCCAGCTCTTCCTGTTGTTTCAGGAACTCGTGTTGCTCCTGTTCCAGTTTCCCGCGCCACACCTTGAGCTCAGAATCCTCCAGCGCTGCCTGTGCCGGGAACAGGACCCGCCAGGCCAGCGGCAACAGTGCCAGCAAAGCTCCAAAACAACGCCACACGGACGCAGGTCCCGGCCACGCAATCACCAGCCCAATCCCCAGTGCCGACACGATCAGCAGGATCACGGCCACTCGATCCGGTCTCCGTTGCATGCGTCTACCTCAGAACCGTGTTGACGTTGCCGATCACACTCGCGCCACCCCGCAAGGTCACAAATCCCGCCACTCCGTCAGTGGCGGAATCTTACTTTCGAGCATTCTGATCCGGCTCACCCAGAACAGCCGTCACGGGAAAGTGATCGGACGGATAACGCCCATCTGCATTCGTCCGATCAATTGTAGCCGTACGAACACCCCAGGCTGGACTCACCAGAATCCAGTCAATTCGCTCAGCACCGGCCTGACCACGAAATCCATGAAACGTACCACTTTCCGCTGTCCGGTTTGTAGAAGGCTGCAGCCACGTGTCACGTAGTCCACCGCCTTCCAGCAACGTGGTGTAGGGCGCTGAATTCTCGCCACAATTGAAGTCACCAGTGAGAATCACGGGCTGCTCGCCGGCGATCTTTGACAATCGCTCCCGCAACACAAGGGCTGATTGTCGCCGCGCCTCTTCACCTCGATGATCGAAATGCGTATTGATGAACACAAACGGTTTCGCCTCGGGCGAACGTTCGCGCAGCCGGACCCACGTGGCAACGCGAGGAAGCGCCGCATCCCAGCTGCGGCTGAACTTTTCGTCAGGCCGCTCACTCAGCCAGAATTGTCCGGATTCCAGCACCTCAAATCGCGCGCTACGCACCAGCAATCCACACTGCTCACCCTGCGCGGACTCGTCCCGTGACCATCCAAGATACTGATATCCGGGCAACTCCTGAGTCAGATAGGTGGCCTGAAAAGGAAGCGTCTCCTGAGTCCCCAACAGATCCGGATCAAACTGTCGGATAGTTTGAACCACCAACTCACGCCGCTTAGGCCACGCATCAGCCCCATCATTCGCTGTTCCGTAGCGAATATTGAAACTCATCACCCGTAGTTCGGCAGCCGCGGCCACTTCCTGCGCATTCCCGGCTACCGACATCCACAGCAGCGCCACAATCACACAGACGCTTGCCTGAATCCATCCCCCGGCAACGTTGCCCCGTCCATACATCTGGTTCAGATCCACTGCATCTTCCTTCAGGCCTGGTCTTCGTTTTTTGATCGGAATTCCGCTGCAGGAGCCCACAGTTGGCATCAGCAAACGATACCACCACATGACGCTGCACCGCGAAGCCCCACCCACGACTTGTCGGACACTCAGTTGCCCATGTCAAGCCAGCCTGCAGAACAGCCAGGAACTGCAGTCATCACCGTTTTCTGGCTCATGCCGCGCCGCACCAGCATGCCGGTCGCCAACAAATGCAGCAAAAATAGTACCACCCCAAAAAAGTGCGCCGAGTCAATTGGATTCCCGACATTCGTCGCCAGATTTTTCTGAATCAGAAAAATTTGCGGAATTTTCCAGAAATTAAGTCCTGTGCAAAAACAACCTGCCACCGTGTGCGGGCAATTTGGGTGTTTTTTTCTGGTTTTTTGAGCGAAGGTGTGTAGTTTGCAAGAACAGTGCCAGAATCCTGTCGACTCACAGCGATTTCACGGTCTACGATACCCGCAGCGTCAAAAGAGTGTTTTCCAGAATCCGGCGATTCGATTTCCCATCATGCATCTGAACATTTCACAGCAAATGAAGATGAGCCAGCAGATGAAGCTGGCACCGCGGATGATCCAGTCGATGGAGATTCTGCAGCTGAACATGATGGCGCTGAATGAACGAATCGAACAGGAGCTGGTCGAAAACGTCACTCTGGAGCGCGAGGAAAAGGATGCCGATGGTCCCGGTGCCCCCGGCGAATCTGAATCCGAGTTCCTCACCACAACAGCCGATTCCCGGGAAGCACGCGAACTTCAAAAGGACGTGGAAAACCGGGAACTTGTCATTGGCAAGGAAACGAATAACGAGTCCGACTTCGAACGACTGCTGGAGATCTCTTCAGATTGGCCCGAGGACAATGTTGGGTTCGGCGGGTCACGGCCTTCGTCCAATCAGATCAGCGATGACATGGATCGCCAGCACGATGTCATGTCCAACATGCTGGCCCGGCCGCAATCCATTCATGAATATCTGCTGGAACAGTTCTCCTTTTACTCCATCGTCGATGAGGAACGTCAGTTCGGCGAGTACCTGATTCAGCACCTTGATCACAATGGCCGACTGCAGAGCATGCTGCCGGAAATTCTGCAGCAGTTCAATCGCCTCTACGAACATCAGCTGACGATGCCACAGGCTGATGCCATTCTGAAGCTCATTCAGCACCTCGACCCACCGGGCGTCGGCGCTCGAGACCATCGGGAAATGCTGCTGCTGCAGCTCAATGATCACATGCCATTCCACGATGTCGTGGAAACACTCATCCGCGATCACCTCGAAGATGTGGCCTACAATCGACTGCCCCTGATCCAGAAAGCCACCGGTTACTCTCTCGACCTGATTAAAATCGGGATTGAGCAGATTCAGACGCTCAACCCTTATCCGGGGCGGGGCTTTGAGCAGCGTCCAGTCCAGAGGGTGACCCCGGACCTCGCTGTCGAACGAGATGACAACGGACGCTATGTCGTCCGCATCCTCGATGAATACATTCCGGAACTCCGTATCAGCCCGCGCTACCAGCAG
>JALQWE010000120.1 GCA_023258825.1 Planctomycetaceae bacterium
CCGGCAACAGGATGTCGCAGCCGCCATCCATCAGTCCCCGCACCTGCTCCGCATACGATTCGACCATCTGATCGAAGGTAAACGGACGCGTTCCCGGTTTGTCCGCATTCATGGACAACTGGATTTTTGTGGGGCCGATACTTCCGGCCACGTAACGCGGCTTGCGAGTATTTCTGGCGGTTTCCCTGTCGGCAACAGCGCGTGCCAGCTCTGCGCCCGTGCGATTGATTTCATAGGTCAGATGTGACAGATGAAATTCTTCCAGTGAAACCAGATTGGCATTGAAGGTATCGGTTTCGATGATGTCCGCACCTGCGTCCAGGTACCGCTGGTGAATCCCCGAAATCATCTGAGGCTGTGTCAGCACCAGCAGGTCGGTGGCGTTCTTCACATCGATCGGATGATTCTTCAGACGCTCACCGCGATAGAACGCCTCATCCGGATTTTCGGACATAATGAGCGCGCCCATTGAGCCGTCAATCACAAGGATGCGTTCATTCAGCAGTTCACGAATGTCGGGGCGAGAAATGGTCATGAAGGTCTCCGGCTTCTGATTGTTCTGAAAAGTCAGCAGGCGGGCGATCTGAAGAATCCTGTAGCCAGTGAAGCGCCCCGATTGGAACGGGCACCCGGCTGCACGTATCAACGGCTGACTGCGGCACAGTGCCGGCCCCTATGGCAGGGCGGCCACTGCGATCGGCCACTTTGGATCATCCCTTGCGGAGATTGTACGGCAGATGCGAGCGGACATAAAGCGGCCACACCGTCCTGAGCGGATTTTCGCAGCGGTTGACCGTTTTTTGTCCCGGTGCAATTCGCTCGGATTCGCCGTTAAATTCGTTGCTTTTCCACCCGGACATCGTAACGTCGCCCCCTGACCAGATGTGTTTGCCCGTGCAGGTTCTGTCGATTTTTCCGAATCAGGGGCCGGGCGCCATCTGCCAGCAGTGCAGCGGCGGACGATCCGGTTTCCAGCCAATTCAGGGATCGGAAGGGACGCATCGATTGAACTCCTGCCAACGGAATACCAGAATCGGGGCTACACCGCGAATTCCGATTCCCCACTTCCTGCCGGAGCCCCGCCCGATGATCGTGCGTTTTTCGAGCCTGCTGACTATGGCCGCTGCCCTCGCTATCTGCGCTGGGCATCAACAATCCGTTCCTGCCGACGTTGGCGTTGGGGCCCGCCCGATCGAAGGTGCCGAACTGCTGATGGATGGCACTCGGGAGATGCTGGACCAGAAATGGACCTATTGGCAGGGCCCCGGGTTCAAGTCGTCACTGCCCGTCAAATGGAAAATCGTGGACGATCCGGTCGATGGCGGGACTGTTGTGATGACGGATGATCCAGCCGCAGCGGGAGGTCGCTTCGGTGCTGCAGACCTGGTGACTCGTGCCGAGTATCGTGACTTTCGCCTGCACGTGGAATTCCTGATCATGAATCCCGGCGGGAACAGCGGCGTCTATCTGCAGAATCGGCATGAGATTCAGGTGCTGGATGGCGATCCGACATCGCATGGCATGGGCGCGGTGATCAACGAGAGCGAGTCTCCTTACTATGCCTACAACGGCCGTGGCAGCTGGAATGCCTACGACATTGTCTACCGAGCCGCTCGCTTTCAGAATGGGAAGCGCACCGAGAAGGCCCGTCTGACAATGTATTTCAATGGGCAGAAGGTGCATCGAAATTTCGACGTGAATCAGGTTTGGGGCGGACCAAATTCCGGAATTGATGGTGGTAATGATGGCGGCAGGGGAATCACAGATACGCCCGGAGGAATCAAGCTGCAGTGTGAAGGCCATGACGTGCGGTACAGAAATATCTGGATCCGGGAGCTGCAGTTGCAGACGGCGGACACGGATTTCAATGAACCGCCAGCCGTTGCGTCACTGCTGCCGAAATCAGAATCGGTGAAATCACTGTTCAATGGCCGAGACCTGACAGGATGGTCGGGAGATGACACGCGATGGTCAGTGAAGGACGGGATGATTCGCGGTGCCAACGAAGATGCGGTCCCCAGCAGCACCTATCTGTTCACGAAGGAGAAGTACCGGAACTTCCGTTTACTGTTCGAGGTTCGACAGACCATGAGTGACCGGCATTCCACAATGCACTCAGCGGTTGCTGCGCTCGGCGAACAGTTCACCGATGCCGGTGACAACCGTTTCGGATTCCGTGGACCGCTCCTGATGTTCTGTCACGACTGGGGAATCTGGGATGCACATCGTCGCAATCGCGTTGTCCCAGGCGGCGAAGGGGGCAACATCGAAAAGAAGGGCGAGTGGAATCAGATTGAGATTCTGGTGGTGGGTGAACGCATTCGATTCGCAGCGAACCAGCGTGAGATCTTCGATTTCACTGATCAGGCAGAGATGCTTCAGGCCAGCCCAATCGGATTGCAGTTGCACAGCAATGGTCAGCCGCAGGAGTTTCATTTTCGGAACCTGCTGATTTCCGAAAACCCCACTGCGGACCTCGTAACCGTCCCGGCAGCCGCACCTGAATAGCGTTCCCGGTGCAGGTCATCGTCGCCAGGTGGTACATGCCACCCTCGGCGATCGGTCAACCACGATGCGTCGTGTCTAGTCTGTCATTGCAAACCACTGGATTGAGTCTCTCATGCGAACCTGTTTGCTGGCCACAGCCATTCTGCTGCTGACTCCGTTGGTCTCTGACTGCGGGGTCATGGCACAAACGCTTGAGGAAGCGCTGAAATCAGTGCCGACTGTGCAACTTGCCGAGGAAGCGCGACAGTCCGGTGACGCGGTTCGCGGAGCCATTGTGTTCCATCAGCAGCGCATGCAATGCGCGGGTTGCCATTCAACGGCAGTCGCCAACGCCATGTTGCCTGGACCGAATCTGGCTTCGCTGGCCGAGCCGATGTCAGACGCAGGCCTGGTCGAATCAGTACTTGATCCCTCCAGAGTGATTCGCCGGGGATATGAAACGAAAGTGCTGCTGAAGAGCGATGGAACGACGCTGATCGGACTTCTGGCCGAGAAGACAGAAGAGCAGGTGACCTTGAGAGACCCGAAGCGTCCGGGAGAAGTGCTGCGCGTTTCGATGCAGGACATCGAAGAGATCACAACCAGTGATGTGTCGCTGATGCCCGCTGGACAGGTCAATCAGCTCAGCAGCCGCCAGCAGTTTACTGACCTGATCCGATACCTGATGGAAATCCGTGATGGTGGTCCGGACCGAGCCAGGCAACTGCAGCCTTCGCCATCATTGCTGACGGTTCAGATTCCGGAGTACGAAAAGGATATCGACCATGCAGGGTTCCTGCGCGATGCTGATGACGAGTCTTTTCGCAGAGGAGAGGCGCTGTACCAGCGAGTCTGTCGTAATTGTCACGGGACGAAAGACGAGCCTGGATCACTGCCGACATCGCTGCGATTTGCCGAGGGTCGATTTCGAAGCGGCAGTGACCCATTCACGATGTACCAGACGCTGACACACGGATTCGGTTTGATGGCGGCCCAGACATGGATGGTGCCTTCGCAGAAATATGACGTCATTCATTACATCCGTGAAACATTCCTGCGACCGCACAATCCAACTCAATGGACAGCAATCACTGAGTCCTATCTGGCCGGCCTGCCAAAAGGCGAATCACGGGGGCCTGCGCCGGGAACCATTCAGCCGTGGAATGCGATGGACTATGGACCATCGCTGACGCATTCCTGGGAAATTCCGGGAGACTCGCTGAATATCGCTCAAAAAGGCATCGCCATCCGATTGGATTCCGGAGCTGGGGGTGTCTCGCGGGGACGTCACTGGATGATTTTTGATACCGATACGCTGCGGATGGCGGCGGCATGGAGTGCTCCGGAAAAACAGGATCCCGAACGGAATTTTGTTGACTGGCGGGGAATTCAGTTCAACGGCGAACATCAGATTCATCCGCGCATCACCGGGGTGGTCACGGCGGCAAACTCCAACGGGCCGGGCTGGGCCGATCCGAACACAGGGATGCTCGTGGACGATCAGCGGGTGCTGGGACGTGACGGCCGCCGCTATGGGCCACTGCCCCGCAACTGGGGGCGATTCCGTGGTCAGTACAACTTCCGAAATCAGGTCGTTTTATCGTATGAGATCGGCGGAACAGCCATTCTGGAACTCCCGGGCTTGGCGGATCAGAGCACAGACGCTGCGTCCCCCATCTTCACGCGGACACTCAACATTGGGCCGCGCACCCAGGATCTGCTGTTGCAGGTTTGCGAACAGGCAGATGCGGAGTTGCTCGACATCCGGACGGATGTGCCCATGGCCGCCGATAGTGCGCCCGTGATGTTTGGTGTCCCGCAGGCTGCATCTGAATCACGGGCTCCGGGCATGCCGCTGAAATTTGACGGCGCGTCGTTTGTCGAACTGACAGATGCCTCCGAACTGGATATGACCGGTCAGGATTTCACGATCACGGCGCGCCTGAAGACGAACGCAAACGGAACGATCTTTTCACTCGCTCGTGCTGCAGACAAGTGGAGTCCCGATGGTCAGACGTTTTTCGTCCGCGGCGGGCATCTCGGATTCGACATCGGCTGGGTGGGCGCCGTAACCTCGCGTCGTCGGGTCAATGACGGGAAATGGCATACGGTGGCCGTCACATGGCAGCATCGCTCGAAGAAACTGCAGTTGTGGATCGACGGACAGCCGGATGGGGAAGGAGTCCTGTCCGCAGGACGTCGCCCGGAAAATGCGATCGCTCGTATTGGCTTCACAACGCCGGATTTTCCACAACCGGAATCACATTTTTCCGGGGACCTGCAGAATGTGCGCTTCTTCCAACGTGCGTTGACGGGTGAATTGAAGAACGAAGACACCGTGGGCGAGGTAAAGGACGGGCTTCGCGGCCACTGGGAGCTTTCAGAGGCCGTGGGAGACGCGGTTGTCGACTCGTCTCACCAGCTGGCACCGGCCCTGGCTCGCCGAGGTGAGTCTCGCCGTCCGGTCGCAGCCCCGGTTGTTGCGGGTATAGCGCCCGGGATACCGGGTACGGAATGGGTCGTACAGGAGGATCGACTTTGCCTGCGTATTCCAGCGGGCCCGAATCCGCTCAGGACGACTCTCTGGCTCACGTCGCGGTCAGACCGAACAACACCAGTTTCGCTACCGGTCATTCCCGCCGCCGGAGCAGACTTGCAGGAATACACGCGTGGCGGTCCGGCGGCGTGGGATCAGCCCCTGACAACCCGAATCATGCCCATGAGTGAACAGGGAGCATTTGCGGCTGATCTGCTGACAGCCCCCGAAGTCAACCCGTGGCTGGCACAGCTGCGGTTCACCGGCCTCGACTTTTTCTCAGATGGTCGCATGGCGGCCTGCACATGGGATGGGGATGTCTGGGTCATTTCGGGAATCCCGAATGGTCCGGAACTAAAATGGCGGCGAATTGCATCCGGGCTCTACCAGCCGCTCGGCTTGAAGATTCTCTCCGACACTGTTTATCTGACCTGCCGTGATCAACTGGCCGTGCTGCGTGACCTGAATGGAGATGGTGCGACGGACTTTGTGGAATGTCTGAACAACGATCATCAGGTGACCGAGCATTTTCATGAGTTTGCCATGGGACTGCAGACGGATGCCGCCGGGAATTTCTACTACGCAAAATCAGGGCGGCATGCCCTGGAGGCCGTCGTTCCCCACCATGGAACTCTGCTGCGAGTCACGGCGGACGGACAGCGGACAGAAATACTGGCGACGGGGTTTCGAGCGGCCAACGGGGTCTGCCTGAATCCGGATGGATCGTTCGTGGTGACAGATCAGGAAGGATTCTGGAATCCAAAGAACCGCATCAACTGGGTCACGCCGGGAACCGAAGGCAAGCCCCGATTCTACGGCAATATGTTTGGCTATCACGACGTCACGGACACCTCAGACCAGGCGATGGAACCTCCGTTGTGCTGGATCACAAACGAATTTGACCGGTCACCGGGCGAGTTGCTGTGGGTGAACAGTGAGAAATGGGGGTCATTGAACGGATCTCTGCTGAATCTGTCCTATGGATACGGCAAAGTGTTTCTGGTGCCTCACGAATCGGTACAGGGAGTGATGCAGGGCGGCATGATTGAGCTGCCAATACCGGCATTTCCTGCCGGTGTGATGCGGGGACGATTTCATCCCGGCGACGGCCAACTCTATCTGTGTGGAATGTTTGCGTGGGCTGGAAGTGCCACGCATCCCGGCGGAATTTACAGGCTGCGAATGACAGGGCGGGAAGTCCATTTGCCGCGAGAACTCCACGCTGAGAAAAATGGGGTTTCCCTGACCTTCACCGCGCCGCTGGATCCGGACTCCGTCCAGTCCGGGAACTTTGAAATCCGCGTCTGGGATCTGAAACGGACGGCAAATTATGGTTCAAAACACTTCAATGAACGCCCCCTGCAGGTTTCCGCGAGCACTTTGAGCGACGAGGGCCGCCGAGTGACCCTGCAGATTCCCGAACTTCAACCGACGTGGGGCATGGAAATCAAGTATGTGCTGCGGTCGAAGAGCGGTGAACCGGTGGAAGGCCGGATTCACAACACGATCCATCGGCAACCGCAGTAGCCGGTAGGCAGTCGAACATCCCGCGTTTATTCCAGAGCGGGATGAGCTGCTGGACGATTTTTGCCAGCGAAAGCTACTGGGGCAACAGAAGCTGAGCCGCCATCAGGCGGATCGCCGAGGCCGCATGCAACATGGACAGCCGTCCTCCTGTCATCGTGGACGTTGCAGAAACGCAACGGCGCCGCGTAATTCGACCGATCCTCGCCACCGCTACAACCCTCCGAAGTCGGATGCGCCGTTTCCGGAGGAGTCCAGGTGCCAGGGAGTCCACGTGCCATGCACCCTGGTTGCAAGCCAGCGCAAATTCGCGGTTGCCTGGCGACACCGGCCGGCCGTGGGTGGCACCTAAATCTGGCCCCGCGGCGGTCAGCGGGCGGTCTGAGGTGCCACGCACCTTTTTTAGTGGGTGGGCTCAGGTGGTGGGTGGCACCTATCTGGGGTGGGTGGCACCTGGTGCGGGACGGGTGTGGAAAGGGGTGAGCGGCGGATTGTGCCGGTTGGGGTGATCGTGGGCGTTTTCTGCGAGTCGGGTGACGTGTCAATCGGCAGTTTCCCGACGATTGGCATGATCAGGAGAACTGTTGAATCCGGAATCGTCCATACATCCCGTACATTTTAACTCAACCTGAGGACCTGAATCGTCCGATCGAAAAGAGTAACCGTCATTGCCGGCGCAACCGGCACACTCCGTTAATACGGCTCGATCGGAACAATCGATGAAACCCACAAGAATCTTAGCCTCGGCCTCTCTGTTCTTCAGCAGCCTTGCTCTGATAACAGCGGCGAACATCTCTGCAGGAGATGAGGGCGTTGTCCGGATGTCTTCTTTGAGACCCCAGGAAGGCTCGGTGCCGGGTCCGACACCGGATCCGGTTGGTTCCGGGTTGGTGCCACCGGCGTCAGAGGGCGTCGCCTCTGTCCCGGGAGGCGGGGTTCCATCGCCGCAGGCGGTTTCGCCGGGGATGTATCCTCAGCCGGGCAATTATTCGCCGTATTTTGAGCGAACACTGGGTGCCACGGAGGTGGTTCCGGGAGCGGGTTATCGGCCGGAGGCTCCATTCGGCCCGATTTTCATGTTCGAAACCAATATTGGCAGTGGGTTGGGCTACAAGGAGGGTTCGCAGCGAGTCAATGCTCGTGTGCCGTACCACATCATTCCCAACACCACTGTGCTGCTCGGGGATGTCTCAGCGTCGGTGACGTGGGACGGGATGCCCGTGTTCAGCGGCGGTGGAATCTATCGAAACTACGACCCGTTCCGTAACCGGATCTTCGGTTCCAACGCCTACTTCGACTACGACAAAGGTTACGGCAACGAAGAGTGGACACGGGCGACCGTCGGCCTTGAGTCGCTGGGCAAGTACATCGACTTTCGTGCTAATGCCTACATTGTGACCGGGAACGATTCACAGCTGCTGAGCAGCACGTTGCTCCCGGACATCCAGCTGATGGCCAACTCGATCTACAAGACTCGGGTCGATGTTCGCGACAACGCTTACTCAGGTGGTGACATTGAAGTGGGCGGTCCCCTGCCATTGCTGGGGCGTTACGGGATGAACATGTATCCCGGAGCTTACTTCCTGACCAACAACTACGGTGGTGATTCTGTTGGCTTTCAGGTGCGATGGGAAGCTCTGATCACTCAGAACCTGACCGTGAACACCTACCTGACTCACGACGGCACGTTTGACACCAATGCCTGGGTGAATCTGCAGTACGAGATCCCGAATTACCGTCAGAAGCGAACGCTGCGGGATCGCGGAACGCGTGAACGCCTGATGGATCCGGTGGTTCGAGCGGGCCGTATTCACTCCCGAATTGATACGCTTTCCAACCATGAAGCTCAGATCAATCCGAACACCGGTGTGGCGTGGAACCTGATTCACGTTGACCCGAATCTGGTCGTCCCGGGTGACGGCTCGTACGAACATCCGTTTAATACGATGCAGGCTGCCAAGGTTGCGAACAATGCTGGTGTTGACATTCTGCGTGTTCGCCCACGTCAGGATGATTCCGGCACCAACCTGACGGTCAATGGCGGAATTGGTCTGTTTGACGACCAGATTCTGATGTCGTCACTGGTTCCGCTGCAGCTGGCACCGGACTGCATTCTGCCGACCGATGATCTGGCAACAGCTCCGCTGGATCCGCTGATTTCGGATCCTGTGATGGTGGCTGGCGGCAGTGTGGTTCGCCTGGCCAACAACAACTCCGTGCTGGGCATGCGAATTGACGGTGCCAATGCGGCCGGGACAGTGTTCGGCAACGCCATCTCCAACCCGCTGCCAATCACTAATGTCAACCTCGCCGGCAATACTTTCTCGCGATATGTCAACGGAGCACAGCTGCAGGACGTCTCAGGACGACTTGTCATTCAGAACAACATTTTCGACGGCCTGCTGGCACCCAAGTTAAAACGCTAGAGTCAGCACAAATGGCGTTTTATATTTTTTATAGCGGCCTGTAGTTTTCCGCAAAGACATTGC
>JALQWE010000121.1 GCA_023258825.1 Planctomycetaceae bacterium
GTGTGGCAGATAGCTTGTCTATTAAATCGGAAATGGCAGCCTGCGTTGTGCCAGCCGCAGCGGAGACGCCACCGTCCATGTACAGAAAGATGACGCTGAGCGCTTTGGGGGGGAAGTGGGTCGGTTTGACGCCGGGTGACTGCTGGTCGCCGGCTGGAAGTGGTGTTGCGGATTCGTCAGCAGGCAGTGTGCTGGCGAGCAGGTGACTGGCAGCGATGGCGCCAAATCCACAGGCGGCAGATGAGAGCAGATCCCGGCGACTTCCGGAGAGGCGACGAAACCGGCCGCAATGCGACGAAACCATGGGGGACTTCCATTTTCGAAAAACGGCGTTCAGGCCTGCGACGGGCAACAATGCAGATGGCATTGCAGTCCGCATAAATTCTCACCTGACAACGACCATGTGGCAACCGTGAATTGAGATTTCCGCAGGGGATCCGGAAACTCGGTGGAAAACGGTCAACAGAAGGTTCAGCGAGGTCATGCTGGTCTGCTGGACCATTCAGAACGGCGGTCGCTCAAATTCATTGGGTTCCTCAGCCACTGGTCGCACTCCGGAGGTTCCTGCGGGTGTTCTGAGCGGAGGATTTCCGGGATTGGCATTGCCGCCTGGTCCATGGCCTGCGCTCTCGGAATCTTCTTTGGAGATATGTTCTTCCGGCAACGCTTTTCCCGGTTCTTCCTGCATTTCGTAAAGAAAGCGGGAGGCCACGGCATCGCGTCTTTTTCCCCACTTCATACGTGTTTTCGCGCGGGTCAGCGTCAGGTGATCCATGGCCCGTGTAATACCGACGTAGGCGAGTCGTCGTTCTTCGGCGATGGCTTTTTCCGTGCCTTCATCAATACTGCGTTTGTGGGGCAGAAAACCTTCTTCCATGCCGACGAGATAGACGCGGGGGAATTCGAGTCCTTTGGCAGAGTGCAGAGTCATGAGTCGCACGACGTCGCCACCGTTTTTGTCATCCTTGTCCGATTCTTCCTCGCGATCCAGCAGGGCCATCGATTCGAGGAATCCGCTGAGTGATGCGTCCGAATTTCGTTCCACGTACAGGCCGATGGAGTTAATGAACTCCTCCAGCATATTTCGGCGGGCTTCCTGCTGTGCGGCGTCCTTATACTGTTTGGCAATCTCCCCTTCGTAGTTGATTTCCTGCATCAGTCGGCGCGCGAGCTCGGCCAGTTGTCCTGGGTTGTTCTGCATGGCCTGGGCGTAGGTCTGCAGCAATCCCTGAAAGCCATGCAGGGCCGTGAGCGCTTTGGGGGGAATCATGCCGGCAGCGGCCGCTTCCGGAACCATTTCCCAGAAGCTGAGCCCCTTCTTGACGGCATTCTGGATGACTTTTTCTGTGGTAGTGTCGCCAATTCCACGTGTGGGCGTGTTGATGATTCGCAGCAGGCTGACTTCATCCCGGGGGCTGTCAATCGCCTTGAGATAGGCCATCAAATCGCGGATCTCACGACGATCAAAAAACGATTGGCCGCCGACAAGCTGATAAGGGATCTTCAGTCGGCGCATTTCCTGTTCAAACAACCGGGGTTGTTCATTGGTGCGGAACAGAATGGCGACCTGCTTTGGTTTGACGCCCAGTTCCTGAATCAGGTAGCCGATTTCCTGAACGACATTTTCGGCCTCTGCTGCTTCGTCATCAAACACCTGGAGACGCACGCCGGAAACAGCCTTTTTGTGGGCGATCAGTGTTTTGTTGTGTCGCTCCTTGTTGTGCTTCACAAGTCGATTGGCGCAGGCCAGAATGTCTGTGGTGCAGCGATAGTTGTTTTCAAGACGGACAATGCGTGTCCCGGGAAAGTGATCGCCAAAGCGAATGATGTGTTCGACCTCTGCGCCACGCCATCCATAAATGGACTGATCATCGTCGCCGACAACGCACAGATTCTTATGGGGTAGGACAAGTGATTGAATCAGTCGAAACTGCACGCCGTTGGTGTCCTGATATTCATCAATCTGGACATGATCGTAGCGTGCCTGATTCTTCTGCAGAATGATCGGATGTTCCTGAAACAGACGCACGGTCAGCAGCAGCAGATCATCAAAGTCCACCGCACCGCTGGCTCGCAGCTGCTTCTGGTACTTCTTGTAGGCCATGGCGGCAAGAAAGTCGAAGTCTGATTCTGTGTGACTGCTGGCTTCGAAATCCTGGATGCCCTGCATCTTCCAACGACTGATGCGATTGACCAGGTCTCCTGGTTTCATGGCACTGTCACCAAGACGAATGTCGCGCAGTGCTGTGCGTGCCGCAGATTCCTGATCACCACGATCATAGATGGCGAATTTCTTTGGATATCCGAGTGCATCGATGTCGTCTCTGAGCACACGAACGCACCAGGCGTGAAACGTGGACACTTCGGGACGCAGCCGAAACTGGCGTCCGATCAGCGTCAGCGCCCGCTCACGCATTTCCTTTGCAGCCTTGTTGGTGAATGTCACCGAAAGAATGCGATCCGGCCGAATGCCATTGGCAATCAGATTGGCCATGCGGTACGTGATGACTCGCGTCTTGCCAGTACCAGCTCCGGCCAGCACCAGCAGGGGGCCGGACAGCGTGGTGACAGCTTCACGCTGTGAGGGATTTAGTCCTGAGAGGTTGATCATCGTTTCTGAAGATTGTCAGGTTCGCCCGAAGAATTCAGGGAGTGCGGCAGATTCACTCATTGCTGCAGCGACGGCCGGGTGTTCACACGAAGACCCGGGTGACGCTGGCTGGATCGTCGAGCCGAAAACTAACCCTGCACGGTTGGAAACGCAACTGCGATCTCACGATTCTGAGCGTCTGCAGGAGGCGTACTGAGATGACGACTGTTTCTGCAGCGGTAACGCTTCAGGAGATGCGTCATGGAACGACGCATGCCCGATCCCGAATCGATACAGATCACAGAAATCAAACCAATTCCGGCATGGGGATAGTGTTTTCCAGCAGATACTGAGGTCGACCGCTGAGGTCATTCAGTTTGGTGGTTTCGGGTTCAATTCCGAGGTGGCGATACAACGCGGCCAGCACTTCGCTGAAGTGAAGCGGACGCTCGGCAATTTCCGCTCCCAGTCGATCGGTGGCTCCGATCACCTGACCCGTACGAAATCCGCCGCCCGCCAGAAGTCCGCCACCGACCTGTGGCCAGTGATCGCGCCCGGCATCGGGATTGATGCGCGGTGTTCGACCAAATTCTCCCCAGGCGATGACGGCGACGTCCTGATCCATTCCACGCTGATGCAGGTCCTCGATCAAGGCAGACAGGCCCTGATCAAACTGCGGCAGGTGGGTGTTTTTCATGCCGTTAAAGTTGTCGCTGTGAAAGTCCCAGCGACCGAAGTTCAGTGTGACTACGCGGCAGCCGGCCTCGACAAGTCTGCGTGCCATCAGGAAGTGTTCCAGATTCCGCGGAGCTCCATCGCCGAATCGACTGGCGTCGCCCTTGCCATAACGTTCCCTGACGGACGCTGGTTCGGACGAGATATCAAGGGCTTCCACAAGTCTGCTGCTGGTCAGAATATTGAAGGCCTGCTGTGACAGGGAATCCATGCCTTCCAGCGTGCCGGTGCGATCCATGTCCCGGCGCAACCGATCCACACTGGCCAAGAGACTGCGACGTTCATTCAGTCGATCGCTGTTGATTCCCTGCAGCTTCATGTCGTCACTGGCCGGCCCGGAGGGACGAAAGGCGGCATGGGCGACGCCAAGGAATCCGGGTAGTCCGGGCGAGCCATAAGGAGGGTGGCCTGCATCGGGCGACAGCCCCACAAACGCCGGCACAGCGGCATTCACCGCGCCCAGTCGCGCTGAAGTGACGGAGCCCATGGACGGCCAGCCGCCTGCCGGCTGGTTGCGTTTGGATCGCCCTGTGTAGCAGATGAAGGAGTCGTGATCGCCGTCCGGGGAACCATAGACGCTGCGAAGCGGAATGCACTTGTCCATGATGGCTGCCATCCGCGGCATGTGCTCGCAAATCTCAATCCCGGGGACGGCCGTCGCCACTGGCCGAAATTCTCCGCGGATTTCCGACGGGGCATCCATCTTCAGGTCGTACATGTCCTGATGCCCCGGGGCCCCACACATGTAAATCATGATCACGGCTTTGTGGGAGTTTTTTACTCCTGCAATCTGCTCGGCTTTCAGCAGATCCGGAAGTGTCAATCCTCCCAGCGTGAGGGTACCAAGTCGCAGAGAGTCGCGGCGAGAGATTCCATCGCAGAGAATGCTGCGTCCGTGGCCCGGCAATGACAACATGGTGGCTCTTTCTGTGAATGCCAACGACACGCGACCGACTGCCAATCAGCATACCTGCTCACCAGCAATCGGCGTTCACCGTCAGTCTCTTCCGACAACTCTGAAAGGAAAGCCTAACAGAGTGCGTGCGTCGCGGGAAATCTTTCTTTGGGGAAACCAGTCCTACGCGACACATTCCACGACCTGCCGTTTAACTGATCGTCTGTTCACGTTTTGGCCGAAACCAGTGTGATCAGTAGTGCTGGCCAGCGATCAGCTGGTCTTTGACCTGTCCGGTGCGAATCCTCGCCGCATCGTATTTTCCGAGACATTGACCGGAATGACGAACTGCTGCAGATAATCCGGTCCCCCGGCCTTGCTGCCGATGCCGGACATGCGAAAGCCGCCAAAGGGTTGCCGATTGACGAGTGCTCCGGTGATGTCGCGATTCAGGTAGAGATTGCCCACATGGAACTCGGTTCTGGCGCGTCGGAGTGTGACCGGGCTGCGGCTGTAAACACCGCCGGTCAGTGCGTATCGGGTTCCATTGGCAACAGAAAAGGCATCGTCGATCGTGCGCACACGAATGACGGACAGAACTGGGCCGAACAATTCTTTTTGTGCCAGAGGCGATGCCGGATCGACATTGGTGAAGATGTGTGGACCGACGAACGTTCCCTGCTTACCAACGGCACCGGTGGGCATGGCGAGCACAAGTTGTCCGCCATGTTCGGGATCCACTTTGCGGATGAATTCCTGAAGTCGTTCGCGGGCGTCTTCGTCAATGACGGGGCCGATTCTGGTCCCCGGATCTTCTGCGGGCCCGATTTTCAGGCTGTTGGTGGCAGCCAGCAGGCGTTCCATAAACTGTTCGTAGATGGATTCGACAACAATGGCTCTGGAGCAGGCTGAACATTTCTGTCCGGCGAACCCGAAGGCACTGCGAATCACGCCGCTGACAGCTTCGTCGAGATCGGCATCATCGTCAATGATGATGGAGTTCTTGCCGCCCATTTCCGCGATCACGCGACGGACACTGGTCTGATTTCTGGTGGTCTCGGACGCTGCGCGATTGATTTCCAGACCGACGGCTTCTGAGCCAGTGAAGGCGATGAGATCGACATCCGGATTGGACACCAGCGCCGGTCCGATATCTTCGCCAATGCCGGGCAGGTAATTCACGACACCATCAGGAACGCTGGAGTTGCGGATGATTTCCATCAGCTTGGCAGCGACGACGGAGGACTGTTCGGCGGGTTTCATGACGACCGTGTTGCCGGTCACCATGGCGGCAATCGTCATTCCTGTAATGATGGCCAGCGGGAAGTTCCATGGAGCGATCACGACGCAAACGCCGCGAGGTCGGTAGCTGTAGCTGTTTTCTTCTCCGGGAATATTGCAGTGTCGGGGTTGTGACAGCTGTTTGATCTGGTGGGCATAGTAGAAACAGAAGTCGATGGCTTCAGCGACATCGGCATCGGCTTCTGTCCACGGTTTTCCTGTTTCGAGGATGATCCATGCGGCCAGTTCCATGCGACGTTCACGCATTTCGCCGGCGATCAGTTCGACGTATTCGATACGAGTTTCTGTGGGTACGCGGGACCATGTTTCAAAGGCGCGGCGTGCTGCGTCCACAGCGTCAGCAGCCTGATCGAGGCTGGCGGAAGCCACTTTGCCGATGACTTCTGACGTTTTGGAAGGATTGCGGGAGATCAGCGTTGTGCGGGTGTCGCAGGACTTTCCATCGATAACCAGTGGATAGGTTTGTCCCAGTTGTTCCCGCACCCAGCTGATTGCTTCCTGCATAGCTGTTCTGGCGGATTCGTCTGAGAAATCCGTCAGTGGCTCATTGCGGAACCCGATTTCTGCCGGGTCTTCCACGGGAGGTTCACTGGCAGAATGACTGGATGGCTTCATGAGCAGTTTCTCGATCGCAATGTGTTCTGTAAAACTCTGACGCAGAAAGGATTCGTTAGCGGTATTTTCAAGGAGCCGTCGGACGAGGTAGGCCATGCCGGGGATGAGCTGTCCGAAGGGCGTGTAAATCCGGACTCGCTGACCGCGTTCCATCAGCATCCGCGCCTGCTCGTCACTCATTCCATACAGCATCTGGATCTCTGTGGCGCCCTCCGGAACTCGCAGTTCTTCGGCCAGTGCCAGCCCGTGTGCAAGGCTGCGCAGGTTGTGACTGGCGAGTGCCGGTCTGAGCCACTGATGGTTTTCCATCAGCAGTCTGGAAAGTCGTTCGAAGCTGTCGTCAGATTGCCATTTGCGGAGATAGACGGGGACCGGCCAGCCTCGTTGACGGGCTTTGATGTGTTCGTAGTCCCAGTAGGCGCCTTTCACCAGTCGCACAGAAATCGGAGTTTCCCGCTTTTGGACCCATTTCAGCAGAGACTGCAGATCGGATTCTGCGGACTTGAGATAGGACTGGATGACGATGCCAAAATGGGGATACCCGCGAAACTCAGCTTCCATCAGCACCTGACGAAAAATCTCAAACGTCAGTGAGCGATAGTCGTTTTGTTCCATGTCGATCTGGACAAAGGTGTCATTGTCCATGGCGGCGCGCAGAATCGGGCGCAGCCGTCCTGCGACGCGACGCAGTGTTCCTGCCGCGTCAACGGCAGCGAACTGACTGTCGAGCGCGGAGAGTTTGACGCTGATATTGATTCGGGGAATGTGTCCTTCATGGTCACGATCCAGAAGCGGGTCTTCCGGCCAGTCGCTGGCCTGCAGGGCCATTCCGGAGATCATGTCGAGGTAGGCCTGCTGGTAACGATCGGCTTCGACATCACTGATGACGGCTTCGCCCAGTGCGTCGAGGGTAAATGCGAACCGATTTCTTCGCAGCTGGCGGACAGAGGCGAGGACTTCCGTGAGGCTGGTCCCGGCGATGAATCTTCTCGCCATTCTGGCCGCGTTGGTGCGGGCGTTGTAGGCGAGCGCGCGACTGAGAATGCTGTTGCTGACGGACAGGTCCAGCCCGAGACGTACGGCGGGGGGCAGGTGTTCGCGCACTTCTTCGAAGTACTCATCCAGATGCCGAGCGATCGCGTTGTGATCCTTCAGCATCGGGAGCACATCCACGAAGCGAAACATCTGAATCCGGATGGACTCGTCTCCCATCGCCCAGTTCATCAGGCGGTCTTCCCACCACCGACTGTGAAAGATGGAGGGCGTCTGACGCACGGAGCCCTGAAACAGCTCCTGCCCGATTTCTCGGGTCCGCTGTTCCAGTTGGTCGTCCGTCACTGCCGGAGTTACCCGGGACTTTGTTGCCTTTTTGGCCATATGCGGATTCTGTTGTTCTGCAGGTCAGGTGGAGCCTGGGGGAATCTGAATGTGCATCACGGGGCCTGTCCTGCCCCTGTCATTCGGGGCTATGGATCCCCGATTTCAAACGGATTGTCGCCGCGTGGCAGACCATCGCCCGTTTCTGCCGCCAGGCTGATACCTGAAGACGGCCGATTCGCGGTTGCGTCCGGTCTAACAGACCATTGTTGCTCCCCGTGGCCCGGATTTTACGGGCAAAGCCCATAATGACAAAGATGACCTCGTGAATTCTCACAGCTCTCCGCCGATCTCAGGGACAAAATTCCCCGCATGCCCGGTGTTCCCGGTCGGCAATCACGGGAATTCTGTGGAAATCTTCCGCGAAACTGTTGAAATACGTTGAGATACCATCTCCGGGCTTCCACTTCGTCATCCCGGCAACGTTTTTTTGAGCCCGGTCCAGGTGTCGGTAAGGCTGTCGGCTGAGGCGGTGTCTGAGAGTGGCGGCGCTCTCCTCAGAAGTACTCTCAGGGAAATCCGCGACTCGGTTCTCCGCGAAGTTTTACGGACATTCGAGGTCCGGTCCGGGTGCTGACCCTTTCTGATTGGCCGGCTCTGCCCGCGGTCTGTATGCTGCGGTCTGTCTACGTTTTCGCGACGAAATCTGCATCCGAGGAGTATTGTCATGCGTCGTTCCCTGTCCGATGAGGCCCGCCGCGAGCAGTCTGTGTCCCGGCGCGCTCTGTTGTCCGGCGCCGTGGCCGCTTCACTGGCATGCACCGCCGGAAAGACTGCTTCCGCTGGTATGATTCAGCAGGCCAGCGATGCCGCTGAGAGACGTCGCCGTGTTCGCTTCGGAGTGTCGACATATTCGTTCTGGCAATTTAATCGCGAAGAACTTCGGGACATCAACACATGCATCGACCTGGCGGCCGAGTGGGGCTTCGATGGCATCGAGATTCTGCATCGACAAATGACCGATGAGTCGAATTCCACGCTGCAGAAAATCAAGCAGAGAGCATTCGTGAATGGCCTGGATCTTTGTGGGTTCTCCACTCATCAAGGCTGGGTTTCTGCAGATCCGGAAGTCCGTAAGAAAAATACAGAGCACACAATTCACTGTATCGAATTGTCTTACGCGCTGGGGATTCCCACGATGCGAGTGAACACCGGTCGCTGGGGCACAGCCGGAAGCTTCGATGAATTGATGAAGAACCGTGGCGTGGAACCGATTCCTGATGGTTTAACGGAAGAGCAGGGCTTTGAATGGGTGATTGCCGGATTGACGGAATGTCTGCCGGCAGCCGAGCGCTGCGGTGTGACCCTTGGTCTGGAAAACCACTGGGGACTGGGATTGACGCCTCAGGGTGTCATGCGCATCGTGCGAGCCATCAATTCTCCATGGCTCAGGACCACACTGGACACCGGCAACTTCCTTGAGGATCCGTACGATCGCCTTGAAGTGATGGCGGATGATGCCGTTCTGGTGCAGGCGAAAACTTACTAC
>JALQWE010000122.1 GCA_023258825.1 Planctomycetaceae bacterium
GGCTGCAGCAGTTCCAACGCCTGGCCCGGTGTCAGCACGTCCGTCAGGTAACGAAAGTCGACGCTGGCCACAAACTGCTCAGGAGACATGTCGCAAATCAACTGCCAGACAGGCTTCTGCTGAATCCGCGCCCACAAGTCCCACACGGCGTTGATCAGGGCCGCCCCCGCCAGATGAATGATGCCCTTCTCTGGTCCCACCCACCTCAACTGGCTGTCGCCAGTCAACCGGCGATACAACGCCACAGGCTCACGCATCAGGGATTCAACCGACTGACCAACCAGCAGCGACGCCAGGGAACGAATGGCGGCCACACACAACTCGTTGCCCCGCCCAATCGTGAACGTCATTCCATAACCACTGTGCTCGGCCGAACTGGTCCGCAGAATCACATAGGCGGCGGAATAGTCCGGATCCGGATTCATCGCATCAGAACCATCCAGATGCTGCGAAGTCGGAAACCGCAGATCGATCGCTTCAAATCCCGTAATCGTCGTCATGGCAGAAATCCCAGCGAACCTGCGCAGGGCAACAGGCTCGACAGCGAGAATGTGTCAGGTCAGCAGGAAAAGCCGGACTATCGATTGTTTGACGGCAGGGTTCAACCCGAAATCAACTCTGAGCCGCCGCTTTTCTTCAGCCAACCCCCACGCCACAGAATTCCAACCCCGATCCAGGGCGTCGCCGCACACAACTGATCACCCACGTGGATAACAGACTCAGCACCACCGGTTATGGGACACTCCGACGCAGCGCGGATCTCTCACCGAGGGGAACACGGCCGCACGGGGGCACGTTGGTTTTCACTTTGGCGGCATTTCGATCACACTGTCTACAACAGCAGTCTCCGCTGCCCGCAGATTGCCAGGACTGCATCTGAATTCCTGCAACCTCGGTCCCTCGGCGTTCGTCAGCAGTCTTCGTGTTCCGGAAAGGCATTGTCCATGGGTCGCTGGCCAGATAATCCTCGATCCACACTGATCGGATTTCTGCTGATCTTTGTGCTGTTCCCGCTGCTGGCGTGGCTGTGCCTGTGGTTCACTCGCCGCTGATCGACGACACCCGGACTGCTACTCCGCGGCAGCCGTTGCGCAGACAAATTCCATCCGGGCCGAAACTTTCCCGCCGACTGACGCCTTGCCTTTCAGGTAAAACGCATTGGCCATGCGTTCCGTCAACTCCACTTCGACGTCCACTGTTTCGCCAGGACGAATCATGCGACGGAATTGCACGTTGTTGACGCGTGTCACCACAGGGACGTCGCCATTCGCCGCCGTCACCAGCTTCGAAATCAGAATCGCCCCGGCCTGAAAACAGGCCTCGCACTGCAACACCCCCGGGAAAATCGGGAAGTTCGGATAATGCCCCTGAAAGACTGGCAACTCCGGCTGCAGCGTCTTGCTGGCCCTGATCCGCGTCTCAGTCAACTCCGTGACCGTGTCCAGCCACAGAAACGGATCGCGATGTGGAATACACTCTTTGATTTCCGCCAGATCCATGAGTTTCGTGCCCGATAGAGTGCTTCAACTGATGACCCAAAGACTCAGGACTGTCCTGTGCCCCGCAGGCTTCTCTCACGAGAACCGACCGCCGGCCGACCGCCCACGGCCATGCAATCAAAGCGGAAGGGACGCGGCTCAGAACTTCGCGAGCAAGTGCGGTTCGTCGAAGGACGAGATTGACACCAATGTTGCCAGCCAACGATGGACGCTGGCTGCGGTAACCAGGTGGTGGGGCGGGCCGTGTGCAAGGCCAGCCCCCCTCGTTGACCACCTGCCACAACACCCTTCAAATCTCGATCTTCAGTTCTTCGATCTTGCGGTACAGACTGGATAACCCCAGCTTCAACCGACGTGCCGCCTCCTTCTTGTCAGGACACTGCCGCAACACACGCGAAATGTGCAGTCGCTCGTAGTGCCGCAATGCGGAACGCAGATCGTCCGTGTCCGGCAATGAGGAACCGCCTCCCAGCAAATCCGGTGGCAGGTCGTTAGGCGTAATCTCTTCGCCTTCGCACATCATCACCGCACGCTCAATGGCGTTGTCCAGCTGCCGGACGTTGCCCTTCCAGTGTGCCGCCATCAGAGTCCGGATGGTCTCACTGGTGGCTCCCGTCACGCGTTTGCCCATCGACTCTCGATGACGAACAATGAAGTACTCAACCAGCTCCGGAATGTCGTCCAGCCGCTCACGCAGCGCCGGAATGCGGATCTTCACGCCGTCCAGTCGGTAGAACAGGTCCTCCTGGAAATTGCCGTCCGACACTTCCTGGCTCAGCTCACGCGATGTAGCCGCAATGATGCGCGCGTTCACTCGAGCGGGTCGGGTGCCACCAACAGGCGTCACTTCCGAATACTCAATCGCCCGCAGAATCTCTGACTGAGTTCCGGAGGGCAGCTGCGCAATTTCGTCCAGAAAGACCGTCCCGGATCCCGCTGTGACCAGGGCGCCATCCTGCCCGTCACCTGTCCCGAACAACTGCGATTCCAGCAGTTCAACCGGGCGAGTCCCACAGCTGATCGCCATGAACTGCTCGGCATGATTTGGGCCGGCAAGATGAATTTCCCGGGCAAACAGTTCCTTGCCGGTCCCCGTTTCTCCCACCAGCAGCACGTTGGAATTGGTAGCCGCAACTTTGCGAATGGTCTTCAACAGATCCTGCACCACCGCACTGGATCCAACGACCTGATCAAAGCCGGCACTGCGAGTCAGGTCCTTACGCAGCTTCTGATTCTCACGATACAAATCCTGGAACTTGAACAAACGCTGCATGCGTTTGACCAGCTCTTCAAACCGCACTGGCTTGACCAGGTAGTCAAAGGCTCCCGCCGTGAAGGCTTCCACCGCGTTTTCCACCGTCGCGTAGGCAGAAATGATCATCACGAACATCGCCGGATTGATCCGGTGCAGCTGACGCAGGACACGCACTCCGTCACCGTCAGGCAACTGAATGTCACAAATCCCCACGTCGTAGTCACGCTCCTGAGCGATGCGGATGGCTTCCGCCGCTGTCGAGGCTGTGCGCACCTCAAACCCTTCACCCATCAGAAACTCTGCCAGAGTCTCCCGAATGATGGGCTCGTCTTCGACAATAAGGACCGATTTCCGCTGAGCAATTGTACCCGACACAGTCACTGATTCTCCCATGACAACCCCGAAGCTCAGAAGAGTCCTTCAGGTCGTATTCCCACCCACTCTGTGGGTGAAATTGCGGTATTTCCAGGAAAAACACCCTGTTTCGCCTGGCCGAGCCGCCTTCCCGGTGGTGCACAGGCTCGCTGCGATCACCAACATCATTCTGAACGCTCTATTATAGCGGCAAAAACTCGCGGGACGAATCACTCTCGTCCCGAGACGAACACTTCCGGGCCGAATAATCGTGAAAACCATCAAATTCGATTCCGTCGGCCGCCCGTTTCCTGAACGCACAGCCCCGCGCGCACCCGCCGCTCACCACGATCTACCTGCCCGACTCAGACTTCAGTCGCTGACGGTAGGCCGCCAGAGTCCCCGCGGGATCGTCGAGGAAGACCTG
Source organism: Planctomycetaceae bacterium (assembly GCA_023258825.1). Taxonomy (GTDB): domain Bacteria; phylum Planctomycetota; class Planctomycetia; order Planctomycetales; family Planctomycetaceae; genus SXXK01. The sequence continues at coordinate 3,536 of JALQWE010000122.1, forward strand.
ACGACAGCCTTCACAGCAGACATAATACGTCGCCCCGTCAAACTCCACCGACAGCGAGCCCAGACCGCCCGTCACCACGCACTGCTTTTCGCCCGTCCCGGTCGCCGCCAGCCTGGCCCCCGACCGCGTCAGTCCACATTCCCATTGCCGTTTCCACATCGCATTTTCTGTGCTCCGCTCCTCAAGCAGCACCGTGGCGCGAATCCCGCTCAACAGACGAATCGTGACCCGACGCGGACGATCGGCCCCCTCCGCTGCAGTGAATACCCACGCCCCCGATCTCTCCGAGGCTCCTGAATCCACAGGCTCGCCGCTTGTCTCCCCAGCCGTCCCGATTAACCGCTCCTCAACCCCCTCAACATTTTCCAGGATGGCCACCAAACCATGCGTCGGTTCGTCCACTGTCAATCGTAGTCGACGTAATTGCCGACCAGGTTCCAGCGCCAGTACCAGCTCTGTTTTTGCTTCCGAGATGTCCCACGCGACAGTGGCCTTCTCCGTCCAGGCACCAGCACTGGACCCCCGCCTCGGCTGCACAACTCCACGCCATTCGCCCACCCAACCCGCCAGCGGTTTCAACAGACGGATCACATCGCGCCCAGCATCACTGCCGGTGGCTGTGACGCCCTTGTCCGACACAGCGGTTTCATCCGCCGGCGTCTCAGGCCCGTTCCCCACACCCACGAACAGACCGCACAAACACAGGACAAGAACGCTGCTGCGTGTCATTGCTGATCCTCCGACGAGCTTCCCCGTGTTCACATTGTTCCGGATTTCGCCACCTTCTCTGCTCAGGCATCTCCGACAGCGATGTCTCAGACGTCCACGTCCACCACACGACGACTCTTCATTTCAAACCGCGGCAGGGTTCCCGCTGCCACCATGCGCACCTCAACCGCAAACCCCAGTCGCTGCTGCAGAGCCACCCGCACCTGACCTTCAATCGTTTCTACGGATGCTTCTGAGTCCGCAGCAGGCTCCACCACGATCGTCAGGTCTTTCATCTCGCGAGCTGTCCGCACTTCCACTCGGTATTCTGCAACCGCCGGAATCTCACGCAGCACCGCTTCAATACTCGACGGATAGACGTTGTTGCCCCGCACGATCAGCATGTCGTCTACACGGCCCAGAATGCCTCCTTCCATCCATTTCAGAATCCGCCCGTGCGGATCCGCGGCTGCACTCAGGCGCACCAGATCCCCCGTGCGATAGCGAATCAGCGGACTTCCCGTCCGCCCCAGATTCGTGATGACCAACTCACCCGGTTCTCCAGCCGCGACACTGTTCCCGGAATCGTCGAGGACTTCCGCGATGCATTCCGTCTCCAGCAGATACAGCCCCCCCGGTCGATCTTCACTCTCCACGGCCAGAGACCCCAGTTCCGTCATTCCCCAGTGGTCAATCACTCGCGCTTCCCACAGCTCTTCAATGCGTTTCCGCGTCGCCGGAATTGTCCCGCCCGGTTCACCCGCCACAATCAACAGACGGACCGAAGTCTCCTTCAGATCAATCCCCTCAGCAGCCGCGACTTCCGCCATACGCAGCGCATAGGTTGGAGTGCAACAGACGACGGTGGCCTCATTCTCAATCATGGCCTGCAGCCGCACAGAGGTGGACAGGCCGCCGCCCGCGATACAGAAATTGCCGAATCGCAACGCCCCTTCAAATGCCGCCCAGAATCCAATAAACGGTCCGAAGGAAAACGGGAAAAACAGTCGATCCCACGTCGTCAACCCCGCCAGGGTGTAGATCTGACGCCAGCATTCCATGAACCAGTCCCAGCTCTCCTGAGTGTCCATCCAGCGAACTGGTCGCCCAGTTGTCCCCGATGTCTGATGCAGACGCCGGTAACGTGTTGATGGAAATGTCAGGTTGGATCCATATGGCGCCTGAGCTGCCTGGTCCGATACCAACTCTGCCTTAGTGCACAACGGGATCTGCCCGAGATCCGACAGGGTGCGTATCGCCCGAATGTCCACTCCCGCAGACTGCAGGCGAGTTGTCCAGAAACGATTGCGGGGAACTATCGCCTTCAACAGTTCCACCAGCTTCTGCTGCTGCAGAGTTTCCAGCTGACCTCGATCCTTCCACAATTGCTCAGTATCCAACGCCACGTGTGCACTCACCTGTTCAGAAGGTTGCGACAGACCACGACCAGCACGACATATTAGCCAGCATCACGTCGGTTCACAAATCGGAATCCCGCCGCAATTCCCCCCGCGAACGTAGTCGCCCACGAGCCCCACCAACGTCGGCAACGCGAGGCAAACACAATCGCCGCGAAACCCTCAGAGGGTTTTCAGCACACGGCTCTCTCCACGCAATGGGTCAGACTGGTGCGGCTGACGCAAGGACGCGGGCATTCAAGGCTTAACCGCAGGAGCAGAATCGCTCGCACTCGTCGCCTGCTCGACTTTTTCCGCAGGTGTTGCCGAAAGCCGGCGGATTCGCAACCGCCGAAAATGCACTTCCGATCCCTCACTCTGAAGCGCCAGATGCCCCGACGATGGCTTGGCCCCCGTGACCTCGCCCGCACGCTTCCCGTTCACTTCAATCGTCAATCGCCCAGATCGACTGACCACTCGGCACTCGTTCCAGGAATTGATGGGACGAGCAAGTTCCGGAGGTGCGTCCAGAATGTTATCTGTCATCGCGTCGCCACTCGGAAAAATACTGCCGGCCTTCGGCTGATGCAGCTGGATCTGCACCGATGTCGGCCAGATCCGTTCTTCCTGCTGAGTGTGGATCAGAAAACCACTGTTGCCGTCCGTGTCGGTCGGAAACTTCCATTCTGCTGTCAACTCAAAGTCACTGTACGTTTCAACCGTCCACAGAAACCCCTTGGATTTGCCATTACAAACCAGCACCGGCTCCTGATCCATGGACTCACGCACAACATTCCACGTCGACTCCGGAACAAACAACTTCTCTTCCGGGAATGATTTCCACGTCGTCGACGGGTCCGCCCCCAACAGGTCAATACTCTCACCAGCATCACTCGCGGCTGGCGCAGCGGCGTTGGCCCCCCCTGTCGCCCCCGTGTCAGCCGCCGAAATTGTCGAGCCCGTAGTTTCCTGCCCACACACCTGAACAGTCAGACCGACCCAACAAACACACAACAACGCCAACACACCTCGAACTGTGTTCGCTGGTTCCGGAAAACCAATTTGTCGGTCCAGAGGCACTGACATACTTCAGATCATCGAAAAACATACGGCAATTGAAGACGCTCATATCATTTTTCACTGAAACCACACCCGAACGCAAGTCGCCGCCAGCACTTTGAAGACGTTCCAGCCGGATTTTGAAATTGGCCCGGCCCCCGTTGACCTCCGGCAACATCCCGCCACACAGCCATGCTGCGAAATTAACACTGATTCATTTTCGAAACGAAAACTGAACGAAGTGATCGATTGGGTAAACACCCGCACGCCCAGTGTTTCTTCAGACTCACGGCATTTTTCCCGGTGAAAAACAATTGCAACATCTTGTATTCAAACAACTTATGACTCCAACAACAACGATCGCCCATAAATTTTTCTTGCCGATTTGCCGCTTTGGCTCGCCCTTCGCATTTCTCCCCCCCGTCGAACGAACATCGAACGAGTGAACACCGTAAAGGTTCGCAAAACCTCTACGGTACGCTCTTTCGGGTCCCCAGTCTCAGGCTTGCACCAGATTGCGTCGAATCGATCTGGCCGGCTGTTTCGACCCTGACGCGGGGAACTCTGCAGGAGCAGTGAACATGAACGAACGACAAATTCTCAATTCTCTCTCACAAAACAGAAAAAAAGAGTAGCACAATGTTGAAGAAATTCTGGAATGACGAAGCTGGTGTTATCGTTTCCGCAGAAATCGTCCTGGTTGCGACGATTCTGGTCCTGGGCCTGATCGTTGGCCTGTCCGAACTGCAGAGCTCCATCGTTGCTGAACTCAGCGACCTGGCGAGCGCTTTCGGCAATGTTGACCAGAGCTACAGCACCTCCGGCTACGTTGGTTACAAGGCCAGCGGCGGGATCAAGGCTCGCACCTACGGTGCTTCTTACTACGACCGCGCTGACGAGTGCGACGGTGACGCTAACGTCGACATCGTTTGCGACGATCCAGGCGAAATGTAATCAGACCTCGCGGGCGGCTTTCCCCCCCTTACAGCCGCCCCGTTCGGCTCACAAAGAAAGGCAGGACAAATTGTCCTGCCTTTCTTTTTTTTGCCCCTGTCGCGCCCAGCATTGGCGCTGATGTTTCCGATCCGAAAGCATCAATAGGGTTGCCCTACTGACCGCAACAACTTCACCGATTGCTAACACTCCCGAATTGCTGTGATGCCACTTATCATCCGGCATTCCCATGCAACTCCCGACCACCTCAGCGGCTGATTTCCACGTACAATCAATGCCCGTGACAGACATCGTCGCCCAATCACCACTGCGTCCGATGCACCAACAGAACGCAGCCATAACCCGCCGGCCGTGTCCTGAACGCAACAAGTCCCTACGACCATCAACTCACCAGCCTGAGATCGTATCGCTTCGAGGCCTCACGACGCTTCGCCGTTTGCTGTCGCCACCAATTCCAGGCAACGCCGTTGCATCAGCAAACCGGGATCTTCAGCGTCGGCGACGACGGCGACGCTTGCCTGCCCCCTCAGACTGGTCACCCTGCTCATGGGCTCCGCTGTCAGTCCCGGCACGATCATCGATCGCTTCAACCCCACTGCCGAATTCATCCCCGGCCACCGGCGGTCTCTCGTTCAGCTCTCCTGATGGCACTGCTCCACTTTCCGGAGCTGCACCGCCAAAGCCAACTTCCTGGTCGGCATCCTTCGGCCCGCCCCGCCGATCCCGGTCCCTGTCAGCGTGGCGATCGCCAGATCGTGATTGTGCATTGTCGCCCGAGTATCGCCCAGCTGACCTGCCGCGATCATCCACTCGCCCACGTTCTCGGCCCCCAGGCGATCCACCGGTTGGCCCACGACCAGACTCACGCGACTGCGGCCGCTGCGGCCCCTGATCACGTCGCCCACGCTCCCGGTAACTCTCTCGCTGACGGCCACGGTCTCGAGGCCCCGATCGGTCTCCCGCCCCTCGGTCCTGTTGCAACGGACCATCCGGCCGCTCCGACTCCGCTGCCGACGACTCAGCCCCACTCACCCCGTCAGATAACCCGGCCCCGAACTCCGCAGGCTGATAACGTTCAATGTCCTCAGATAACTTGCGACGGCCAGGATGCTGAGGCGGACGAACAGGAATCTGAGGAACATAGGGGACGTACGCCTCCTCTGCCTCCAACTGGGCTGCGTCTTCCACCTCAACGTC
>JALQWE010000123.1 GCA_023258825.1 Planctomycetaceae bacterium
CGGAACTTCAAACACCATGGCTCGCGCAAGAGCTTCCGGGATCTCAATTGCAAACTGATCGGCAGCCGCACGCGCAATCTGCCAGCGAATCGCCAGCATCATGTCCAGCGAAGTCTCGGTCACGCTGCTCACCGTCACCGTTTCACCGATCAGCGTCGAAACGGCCGGCCGCAAACGCACCAGAACCTCGCCTGGCTCCGCAGCACTGCTGACAAAATACAAAGAGGGTGCCGTGGGCGCGATTTCCAGAAAGGCACTGACACCCGCGATTGCAGGTCGCAGAACCCAGCTGCTGCCCGGTTCCACTCCGGCACTTTCAGAGGCCGCATCCAGCCACACGGCCAACTCGCCTGTAGCCGTCTGACTTCCCTTCAGGATCGGCGGCCGCAGTGTCAACTGCTGGCGGTCGGCGTCCCGATCCGTCTGCCCCTGCAACACAATCTGCAGGGCCCCGGTTCGCGCATCAATCAACTGCAGACTCAGTGTCCGCTGCTGTGAATTCGGATCCTCATCGTCCACCAGATACCAGTCCTTCAGTGCCGTCGCGGACACATCCAGAGGCAGGAAGCTTTTGGGAATTCTGAGATCCAGGCGAGAGCGTGGAGTTCCCCGGACCTGAAGTGTCATGCGACTGGTCCAGAGCTGTCGCTGCTCTTCCAGCCGCACAGCATGCAGCACCTGCGCCGTCTGCTCATCCACCGCCGGACTGATCCGAACCGCAATCGACGCCGGTTGGCGTGTGTACCGCCATGCCAGTAACGGACGGCCAGGCAGCACGTCTCCCGGAGGATTGGGCGCTTCGTCCGGATTCACCTGAGTCACCCCGGAGAGGGCATCCGAGCGAACCTGAAACTCAGCCCCCGTCCGCAACACGACCGTCCCCGTATCACGGCTGGAACCCTTCACGACGGAAACAGGGACCGGATACGAAGCCAGTGATTCCGTTGCGGGCAACGGAGCAAACAATTGAAAGATCACCGATGTGCGGTCCGTAACCGCTCGACGAAACTGCAAGGCCACCATACGCGTGGTGTCGGTGTTCTGAACCGCCCAGCCCGCGAGATCATCACCAGTCACCGATTGCACGGAAAATCCGTCCGGAATTGAGATTTCCAGCTCGGAAATTTCACCCTGACGCACCTCGGCTTCCACCGCGGTACGAAGTGTCATCCCGGTACTCTGCACCGCAAGCGCTGAAACAACGGTGGAGTGAAAGTTGCGATCGCCGGCAGCCGCCTGTTGTTCAGGCAGCCACTGCAATCGCAGCGCTCCCGACAGAGCGACAGGTAAAATCACCGTCCGCCCATCACGGCGATACATGTTCGTCCGCCCGTTCACTCGCGCGTCAAGACCGTCCGCCGGCAACGTCCATTCCAGAGTCCCGGCAGGGGGGGACCGCAAAGGCAAGTCGCAACGCCCAAGCTCTCCTTCCACCTCAGCCGTCAAATCGAAACTCACGTCCACGACATGCGGACCGCGACCAGAAACCTGTACGGCATAGGCCGCCGCTTCACTTCCGCCGACGGACAACGCAGAATTTGCCGCCACCTGACTTGCACCACCAGCAATCTGCTGGCCGGAAAAATCCGGCATCTGCCCAACACCCACGCCCGCAATCAGCGGTGTCACGGCCCCGGCAGCTCCGTCCACCTGAAGACTGCGAATGCCCACCGGTCCCAGAGGCAACGGAATGCTGACGGTCTGCTCAGAGTCGCACCAGACCATAAATCTCGCTTCGAAACTTAACACATGCTTTGTCCCGGAAGCCTGTTTCAGTCCCGTCGTACGGAACCACGCAGAAACCACCGAGGATCCCAGAGGATTCACATCACCGTCCGGGAATGCGTCCGGCCATGCCTGTCGATACAACCGCAGAAAATCATCATGTCGAATAAACACGCGTTCTGCACGCAGAACCGGTTCGTCAGCCTCGTAAGGAATGATCACGCTGGGCTGAACAACCTGGTCCTTCCCCGCAGTCTGCGAGCCCGATGCGGCCGGTGAAGTCGCCGGATTGTCCTGCGCGAATACATCAGTCCCCGACGCGATCAACAGCAGCAGACAACTGGCCGTGCCAAACAGTTTCTGACGCAGTCCGCAGCAATTCATCATCCACGTCAGCGGACAATACGGGCCACAGCAGCATGTCCAGAGTGAGCCCGTCACTGCAAACAACATCCCAGCCACTGCCCCACAGGCAATGCCGTCCGGAAGACTCTGCCACGCATTGGAAATCAAAGGAACCACAGCAAGCGCCAGCAGGAACAGAATCCCCGACACCGCCATTCGGCCAATCAGAGATCGCCGACGAAGTCCCCACAACACCATCAACGTCGCAATCGCCGCCAGCACCCGAATCACAGTCAACTGTTCGCGACTGCGCATCGCCAGACTCAGAACTGAAGGCCGATGAACAGTGTCCGCCAGGGAGACAAACTCCTGCATCCGATAGTTCTCCGGAATCTCCAGCGTCATGTTAACCGACAGCCGGGCGGTCCCCGAACGCTTTCCGAAGGCCATAAGTCCCAGCGCTGCCGGGTCCGTCAACATGTCACCGCTGCCGCCGGACTGGCCACCAACACCGTTCTGCTGAAACCGCTCCGTAACAATCTTTTCATCCACGTTCCAGTTCCGGTTTTCATTCCTCCCGAGCATCGACTCCGGTCTTGCCTCGGAACCAAACTGGACCTGTCCCTGCGTTTCCTGAGGAACGCCAGCTGAAAACTCAGCGGTCGCCGGTGCCGGTGCCGTTGTTGGTGAGGCGGGTGCTGGTGCTGGCTCCGCTGCAGCCAGCGGCGCAGCAGACATCGGTTCTGCACCACGACCGCCGCCTCCGGGTGATCCGCCGGGCCCCATACTGCCGCCCATACCACCGCCCATGCCACCACCGCCCATGCCGCCAAGGCCACCCATCAGTCCTTCAGCATCCGCCACAGGTGGACTGTCATACATCACCGTACCCCTCGCCGGGGGCATTTCGTCCGCCCAGCCACCATCACCTGCCATCATCGGAGTTGCGTTGCTGACGGAAAAATCAGCGGCCATTTGCGACAGCGGCATCACCGATCGCGTCAGCCCCAGCGCGGCCACGAGGACGAGACCACTGGTTCCGAACAGCACTGTGAGCAGCGCGAGCGTCTTCCAGCGGCGACGAACGATCAATGCACTGAACACAAACAAGCTCAAAAACACAATCGCCGTCGGAAGCACTCGACGCCGCAGCATATCCGGCTGAGGCCACTGAATACGGCCACGGGAAATCAACCACCCCACCGTATCAATGCCTGACAGGGATCGATACGGACCGTCATGATCCACAAGCAGCGTTTCAGCTGAATAGTGCACCTGCCATGTCTGCTTCATGACCTCGATCGGAATGGCTTTCTGATCACCAGCATCCATCAGCAGGACCAATGGAACCTGTTGCCGATCTGCAAACGTGCCCGCAAAAGTCGCCTTCGTTTCAAAGAAGACACTCAACGTATGCCGGGAACTATCCCCACCCGCCGGCAAGGCGACCAGATAGTCTTCACCATCCCTGCGCACCTCAATCGCCGCACCGTCCAGCACGGTCGACCACAGATATGTTCCTGCACTTTCAGGAAGCCGGAAACGCAGCGTCTGCACACCACTGGTCTGCAGCGTCGCCCGGGTGTTGCGCTGTACGTCTCCCTCCGCATTTAAGGTGCAGACATTCACCAGTTCTTCGCAGATGGCCGCCGGAACGGACGCTGTGGCATATCGAGTCTCCTGAACCTGAAATCCATACCCCGGCTGAATAAAGCGATATGTTAACGCAATCCGCCGACCACTCTCGGCCGCCGGCGGACTGACCAGCCCGGCGTCCGTCAGCTGGACTCCGGAATTCCCCGTGATGTCCGCGCTCAGACTCTGCTCCGGATACGCTTCGAAGACCAGCACCCCATGCTGCCGAATCGCATTGGCGACCTGAACAACCGGTGCAGCAATCGCAGCCCCTTCAGTTCTCGGCTGCCGGATGTTCGCCCGCAATGTCAACGCCCCCGCAAATCGCCGATCCAGTTTCAACGTTACCGGGCGCAGTCCATTCGCCACGGGCCCCATCGTCTGCTCAACAATCTGCACAGGCTGCGCGCCACGCGGCTCCTGCAACCCGGCAACAGCGCCCACACTCTGCACTGAAAAATGCACGTCGGTCCCGAGGGACTCCGACAACTCCATCACCACGGTCCGCACCGTCCCACTCAGCAGATCAATCGTCAGTTCGGCATCGACTGTCTGCTGTCGGCTATCGGCCCAGGTACGCAGTACCGATCGACCAGTCAGCCGTGCCGGTTTTCGCACAATGGAGAGCTCGCCACGAACCCCTGTCCCCTCATTGCGAAACATCTGTTCCACACCATTCCCGGCAATCGGAGTCAGGCCGGCAATCGACAGCGGAGTGACAATCAGATCTTCCGCAGCGTGCAGCCGCCAGGTGCCACCAACAACCGTGAGCCCTGTGCCCGAAATCACCGGTAGCTTCACCACCTGCTCCGTCTCCGGATCCGCAATCGTCCGCTGCAGCTCGAGAGACAGTGTGGTTAGTTCGCCCGGCTGAATGGGCGTTGCGGGACGCACGATCACCGTTGAAGCCTGACTGCCGGTCTTCCACGGCAAGGACTGCTCACCCGCTCGGACCGCCAGCAGCTGCCAGTCTTCAGGCAGCGTGAACACAAGCTCAAACAACGGCGCATTCAACGCTTCAATCACAAACTGCGTGCGGCTGCGAACACTCTCTTCACCAATCTCAATGTCCGCAGATACCTCCGCAAATAATTCACGATCTCTCGGCCGCACTGAAATCTTCAATTCATACTGCTGCTGCCAGAAATCAAACACACTGGCTTCGACCGACAACCCACTGTCCAGAGCAGACACGGGGCGAATTCCACCCTGAACCTCCGCAACCAGCCGCAATCCTTCTTCGTGACGAACCAGCAACCGTCCGGAATGCGCTGTCACATTGACAAATTCCAGCGCCGGCACCTGTTCAGACCCGTTCAACGCCGCCCCGGCAGCGTCGCCCGCGGCAACTGCCGCCGCCTGCTCACCATTTGTCACTGTGACTCCAGCCAGCTGCACCACACGATCGCCGGAAAATGGCTGTCGCCAGGTCAACGTCACCCGCGTCTTCCCCGGAAATTCCGGGTCTCCTTCCAGAGTCCAGCTTTCCAATCCCACAGATGCCACATTGACCACTTCAAACCGCGCAGGGACACGAGCGACGAGCCGATTGATCGTGCCTCCAAAAACACTGACCCTGGACGATCCCGACCACTGCAGCGTCTCCCGACGATACTCCAGCTGCGCGTCCGTCTGCACAAACACCAGCGTCTGTGATTCCGTTTCCCGTTGCTGCACATTCCACCGCAAGCGTACGTCTGCGGCATTGCCCACAGGAATCTGATATTCCGCCACCGCATTCAGCGCAGCCGGTCGCTCCAGCTGCCGATCGTTGACAACCAGTTGCTGCCCGGCCGGACACTGCACACTCAAATGAGTGGCAGCGGTTTGTGGCAGAGGAAAGGCGGCTGTCCGATCGCTGCCCACCGCCACCAACGGCGTCGACATCGCCAGATTCACCGTAAACTCACCCGCCTGCTGATGAACCAGCAACAGCACACCCGCATCCTGAGGGTCACGTCCAATCAACGCCGGTTGACCGTTGATTTCCGCTCGCTCGACCGACAACGTTCCAGCCGGGATCCGGATAACCTGCCACGAATCCTCATACTGACGCACTTTCAGATCCATCCTGACCAGCGCCTGAGAACCCGCCGGGGTCACCGTCAGCTCGGCCCGCTCCACCAGCACCGCCACCGGTGGCTGATCTGCCGATACGTTCGCCCGCGCTTTGTCCAGTAGCTCCTGAAACTCCGTTCGCTTCAATAACACGCCGCGACCATCCCGGGAAAAAACGGCATCCATTTCCTCCACCGGAACGTACTGCTCCCGCATGTCACCAGCCGCATCCGGCGTCGCCTGTTGCGCCGATGCGATACAGCAGGCCAGCCAGCTGAAGAGAAGACCCAGGGCCCGACAGACGGACACACAGCAAGGCACGTCGTAATTCCAACACAGGTCTGCTGATAATCTCAACCGGCTCATGTGCCACCTCCTTCGCCGACGTTGCCGCCTGACGTGTTGAGAGTCGAATCCACAGCTGAGCCCTCGGGGGCCGACGCATTCACACTCGGCTGACTGTGACCAGCCCCGGTCCCCGCTGCTGAATCTTCGGCGGTAGCACCCGGAACAACCTCGGGACCAGAAACCAGTACCGGACCGGCAACGGGCTGCTTACGCCCCGGGCCAAGCACCAGACCCAGCATCCAGATCAATGCCGTCAGCGCCAATCCCGGAATCGCGGCCCCCAGCAACTCAGTCACACCCGTCTCCCGACTCAGTGACAGTAATGCCGTCACGAAGCCCAGCAACAGAGTCATGGTGATCCGATTTTCCCACGACGTGCGTCGCAGAATCAGACCGACCAGCGTCAGCGTGCCACTGATCAATCCCAGCAGAAACCAGCGTTTCCACCAGATAAGTCGAATTTCTACCGGTGCTCCCGTGGCCCGATACACCGCCACGTGCCCCTGTGTCGCGAAGTCCGAAGCCGAACTGCCAATCCACGAATCCATCGCCGTTGCAGCAGCCGTTGCGGAAGAACCCCGAAGTGGGCTGAACAGCATTCCGACGGATGCGGATTCACGCGTCCACAACGGCGGGTCACCGGTAAAGGACACGTCCGCTGGTGCCCAAACGGCCAATCGCAGATCCTGCACGACCGTGGAACCATCGTCAGAAAACTGCGGCAACCGCAGAATCAATGAACTGCCTGTCCCCACATAAGGCCGCTTGTCCGCAGTCGCGATCGGACAACGATACTGCAGTGTCAGCAGAAACGGCTCGTCCGAATTCTTTTCGCGACTGATGTTGATGTAGTACGCCTCAAGCTCTGCAGATGCTGCCTGCTCCGGCGCCTTCTCCATGGTCGTGCGTTTGTCGTCCAGCAGCGGCGCCTGCAGATCACAGCCCGTTGGCAAATGAATCTTCAGTCGCTGACGTTCGCTGGTCGTGATCTTCAACCGCACGCGCCACGCCGCAATCTCCTGCGGTTCAGTGACGACTTCCACAGCCGCCCGGGAAATCACCGTCGCTGCCACCTCATGCAACTCGTGACGACGAATGCGGATGACAGCCGATGCCGGCTGCGCGAAATAGCGATAGGCGAGGTAGCCATCCTTCTCCAGACGTTCCAGCTCCCGCACATCAATCGCTTCCGTGGTTTCTCCCTGGCTGTCCGCCGTGATCGACAGCGACTCGTGCCGCAACAACCGAATCTCACCGCGCGCCTGCGTCAGAATCACTCGCCGGCGTTTGGCCTGATCGTCCGGGAACGGTGTCAGAATCCGAGGCGGTTCTACTGTGATTCCCTGTTCTGCCGCGGCGTCTGCACTGCCTGCTTCCGGTTTTGCAAGCGGGACTTCCCAGTCCACGCTCAGCTGAACCAGTCCAGTCGTTTCGTCCTGCAGGACAATGGTCCAGATCGCCCAGCCATTCTCTGCAGGCCCCATGTTTCGCTGACGAATCGCATGCCCCGATGAGACGGTGTTGAAACGAACGTTGGCCGCGACCGACTCAGGCACCGCAATTCGAAACGTATCAATCCCGGCATTCTGGATCTCGAAACTGACCTGAGACGACAGACGGATGATTTCCGGCTCCACCCGCACCGTCGTCCCCACGAACCCCGCGATCTGTGCGGGACGAGGTGACGTGCGGACCGCCATGGCCAGTGGACGTCGCGTGAAATTCCACGCCCCGATCGGCCGCAAACGATCCAGTGTTTCAAATGCGGCATCACGCGTCGGATACAGTCCCACCAACTGATCCTCAAGTGTGATCACGTCCAGAAATTCAGGAGCATACAGGGTCACCGTCCCCGTCTCTCGCTCCACACCTTCAGGAGCCGGGATCGGAAGTTTCAGTTCGGCGTTGTCCGCTGTCGAATCAAAGGCCTGATGTCCCAGGATCGTCACGGTGATGGCCCCCAGTCGTTTCTGAGTCAGCGTCAGCAGGATCCGACCAGTGCTGCGGTCCAGATGAAATTCTGACATGCCATCCGCCGTCACATTGTCGACCACCAGCGACTCGGGGACCTGCAGCGCCAACTGGAAGACACCCGCTCGCTCCACCTGCCATGTTGAAACCGACCGCACGCGAAGCTCGTCATCGCGGAACGTGTACTGCAACGCATGATCCACCAGTAACCGCGGTTCCACCGGCTTGAGCTGAACTGTCAACTGACCACGGCTACCACTGTATTCCCAGACATCTGTCGTCACCGATGACTGATTCTCAGGCTGCACAGGAGTTGTACCGGTCTGTCGCACACCCGATTGAGCCTGAATGATGGCTGTCAGGGACGGATCTGTCGTAATCGTCAGTTGCCCCGCTTCGCGCACCACCCCATCCGCATGGACACCCTGAAGCTTTCCATCCGGACTTCGCCCGATCAACTGCAGCGTATCGCCCTCAAAAGTCCGCTCCGTCTGCAGCTCAACCTGAAATTTTTCCGTCGCCGGAACCAGCAACTCGACCCTGACAACCTGCTGCGTCTCACCGACCGCCTCGGCCGTCCACGCACGAATGCGACCTGCTGCCGCCACAACATCGATAATCCGCGAGTCCCGGGGAACGAGTATCAGCAGCTCACGCAACTCTCCACGCAGAATCTCATAATTCAGGACGGTTCGAGACTGAGCCAGTCCGGGCTCAATTCGCACCTGCGTCTGGCTGGCAACACTACTCAGCAAAT
>JALQWE010000124.1 GCA_023258825.1 Planctomycetaceae bacterium
ACATCTCCTCCATCCTCATCATCGGCGCTGGTCCGATCATCATCGGCCAGGCGTGCGAGTTCGATTATTCGGGCACGCAGGCGGTCAAGGCGCTGAAGGAAGAGGGCTATCGCATCATCCTGGTGAATTCCAACCCGGCCACCATCATGACGGACCCGGATACGGCGGACCGGACCTACATCGAGCCGATTACGTGGCAGTACGTGGAAGAGATCATTCGTCAGGAGCGTCCGGATGCGCTGCTGCCGACGCTGGGGGGGCAGACGGGGCTGAACACGGCCATGGATCTGGCCCGGCATGGCGTGCTGAAGAAGTATGGCGTCGAGATGATCGGTGCTCGGGAAGACGTGATTAAGCGAGCAGAAGAGCGCGATGCTTTCAAGCAGACAATGATCTCGATCGGGCTGGACGTCCCGAAGAGCTACACCGTGCACACGATGGAAGAAGCACGTGACGCGGTACGGCAGATCGGTCTGCCGATCATCATCCGAGCCAGTTTTACTCTGGGTGGAACGGGTGGCGGGATCGCGTACAACCTTGACGAATTCGAAGACAAAGTGCGCCGCGGGTTGGCACTGTCCCCGATTCAGGAAGTGCTGCTGGAAGAGTCCATTCTCGGCTGGAAAGAGTACGAGATGGAAGTGATGCGGGATCACGCGGACAACGTCGTGATTATCTGCGCCATCGAAAACCTCGATCCGATGGGCGTGCACACTGGAGACTCAATCACGGTCGCACCGGCTCAGACTCTGTCGGATAAGGAATACCAGCGGATGCGGGATGCCACGATTGCCGTCATGCGGGCAATCGGTGTGGAAACCGGGGGATCCAACGTACAGTTCGCCATTCACCCGCAGACGGGGCGTATGGTCGTTATCGAAATGAATCCGCGAGTCAGCCGGTCCTCAGCTCTGGCGTCGAAAGCGACCGGATTTCCGATTGCCAAGATTGCCGCCAAACTGGCGGTTGGCTACACGCTGGATGAAATCCCCAACGACATCACTCGGGAAACTCTGGCCTGTTTTGAACCCACGATTGATTACGTGGTCACCAAGATTCCTCGCTGGACGTTTGAAAAGTTTCCTGAAGCCGACCCAACACTGACGGTGCAGATGAAGTCCGTCGGTGAAACGATGGCGATTGGCCGGACCTTCCGCGAGTCCCTGCAGAAGGCCTTGCGAGGCCTGGAAATTGGTCATTTCGGGCTCGGCGGTGGAAAAAAGGATCTCTGGGGCACTGACCGACAGCCGACGCGCGACGAGATTCAAAGCAAGCTGGCCATCCCGAACGCAGATCGGATCTTCTACATCCGGTATGCGATGAAGCACGGGATGACAGTGGAGGAGATCCACGAACTGT
Source organism: Planctomycetaceae bacterium (assembly GCA_023258825.1). Classification (GTDB taxonomy): domain Bacteria; phylum Planctomycetota; class Planctomycetia; order Planctomycetales; family Planctomycetaceae; genus SXXK01. The sequence goes on from JALQWE010000124.1 coordinate 1,360, forward strand.
CATACATCGACCCGTGGTTTCTCCGGAGCATCGAACAGATTGTTCGTCGGGAAGAGCAGATTCGGAGCGTGGGCAGCCTCGATCAGGCTTCTGCCGATCTGATTCGACTGGCAAAGCGAGATGGATTCTCGGATGCTCAGTTGGCAAGCTGGTGGGATTGCTCGCAAATGGACGTGCGGGCTCGCCGAAAACAACTGGGTATCGTGGCGACGTTCAAGCAGGTGGACACCTGTGCTGCCGAATTCGAAGCCTACACGCCCTACTACTACTCAACCTACGAACATGAAGATGAAACTCCTGCGAAGCAGCCGGGGGCGCGTCGAATCATGATTCTGGGCGGGGGCCCCAATCGAATTGGCCAGGGGATTGAGTTTGACTACTGCTGCTGTCAGGCCGCCTTTGCTCTGCGGGATCTTGGGATCGAGAGCATCATGGTCAATTCCAATCCGGAAACAGTTTCCACCGACTACGACACGTCTGACCATCTGTTCTTTGAGCCGCTGACGATTGAGGACGTGTTGAACATCTGCGATCGGATGCAACCAGACGGTGTGATTGTTCAGTTTGGCGGACAGACGCCGCTGAATCTTGCACGTGGTCTGGAGGCTGCCGGTGTCAATATCATCGGGACCAGCCCGGACATGATTGACGCGGCAGAAGACCGAGCACGCTTTCAGGCCATTCTGGAGCAGCTGCAGTTGCACCAGCCTCCCAACGGCATTGCGACAAATGCTGAAGGGGCACGTAACGCCGCCAATCGCATCGGATACCCGGTGCTGGTTCGTCCCAGCTACGTGCTGGGTGGGCGGGCTATGGAAATCTGCTACGACCAGCAGAGCCTTGAACGGTACATGTCCGAAGCAGTGGACGTATCTCCTGACAAGCCTGTGCTGATTGATAAGTTTCTGGAAGACGCGATTGAAGTCGACGTCGACGCGATCTCGGACGGTGAAACCACTGTCATCGGGGGCGTGATGGAACACATTGAAGAAGCTGGTGTGCATTCCGGTGACTCCGCCTGTGCACTGCCGCCGTACTCGCTGCCAACAGTGGTGGTCGATGAAATTCGAACGGCCACGCGGGCGCTTGCTGCGGCACTTCAGGTTCGAGGTCTGATGAACATTCAGTTTGCTGTCAAACTGGATGGCGATCAGCACACCGTTTACATCCTCGAAGTGAACCCCCGAGCCAGCCGAACCTCTCCGTTTGTATCAAAAGCCATTGGCCATTCTCTGGCGAAAATTGCCGCCAAAGTGATGGCTGGCACGTCGCTCAAACAGCAGGGGTTCACCCGGGAAATTGTTCCGGAATACACTTCCGTCAAGGAAAGTGTGTTCCCGTTCAATCGCTTCATGGGCGTCGACATCGTCCTTGGTCCGGAGATGCGATCCACCGGAGAAGTGATGGGCATCGATGCCGGTTTCCCGATGGCGTTTGCAAAGGCGCAGATTGCCGCTGGTAGTCGCCTGCCGGCTCAGGGGCGCGTCTTCATCAGCATGTCCAGCAGTCACAAGCAGCGAATGATCGAGCCTGCCAAACGGCTGCAGAAGCTGGGTTACCAGATTGTCTGTACCAGTGGTACCGCGCGTGTGCTGCAGGATGCCGGCATCCAGGTGGATGTTGTCCGGAAGATCCATGAAGGCCGACCAAACCTGCTGGACCATATGGCGAACGGCGAGATCCAACTGATCTTCAACACTCCCGGTGGTAAAGGGGCTCGCACGGACGAAGGACGCATCCGTGCCGCTTCGGTGACGCATGGTGTGCCCTGTGTTACAACCCTTCCCGGCTGTTTTGCTGTTGTGCATTCTCTGGAAGCCCTTCGTGAGCATCCGGAGCCGCGCGTTCGTGCAATCCAGGACTGGATCACTCCATCCTCCGGCAACTGAATCGTCTCCGATCACTTCCATCTGTGAATGATCCAATACTCCGTCGGCCTGATGCCTTTGTGCGTCAGGTCGACGTTTTTATTGATCTGGAAACGCAATTGCAACGCCGTGTCCGCTGTCCCGTTTGCCGGGCCGTTAGCAGAAGGAGACGCAGCTCCGGGCTTTGTGACGTCTTTCGGCTCAAAAGCTTCACAGGCTGGACTACGGACGTGGCTGACGTCTGTTGACGCCCGCGCGTTTTTGTTGAACACTCGCTATGTGATGAGTGTTCGATCACAGTGAGATTGGCGTGTCACAGATCCGGCAATTCCTGAAGAGTGACCCCGCGTCGGACGTGCCGGGTTCAGAAACGTCTTCTCGGGAGCAATCAGCAATATGCCTCGGCCGGTGAAGGCGTATCAGTGTCCCGAATCAGCAGAGCGACGAAGACAGCGGCGATCAATGCGGCTGACCACTGATAGGCGGTCAGTCCCCACCATAGGCGTGCTTCCGGCCGCAGATACTCGCTGGAGAATCGGAAAACGCAGTAGGCGACGAGGTACAGTCGAAACAGCCGATTCTTCAGGAATCCCCGGGATCGCAAGATGGCAAAAACGATTCCAGCCAGACTATGAAAAAGGAACTCGTACAGTTGTGTCGGGTGTCGCGCGACCATGTCGACGGTTGGGAAGACCACACCCCATGGCAGCCGAGTTTCAATCCCGAAGCAACATGCTCCCACAAAGCAACTTAAACGCCCCACGGCGATGGAGCCGGCAACCGGAACCACAAAGGAATCTCCTGTACGCGTCCGGATACCAAGGATTTTTTTGGTAAGTTCAACGGCAAGGTAACCACCAACCAATCCAGCCAGAATGGTTTTTCCGCCAAAAATCAGAGAACGGAGTTCCTGTCCGTCATGAATACCCGCGATGACAAAAGGCAGCCTGGCGGCTGTCATGGCACCGACAAAGGCTGCGAATCCCACCCAGAATTGTTCAAGAGGTGTCAGCTGCTGGTCCGGAGGCTGTCGTTTTTTCAGCCATAGGCCGGTGGCCAGTGCCAGAATGTTCATCAGTGGATAAAGCTGCGGAGTCCAGTCGGGCAGGATCATTCAGTTCTCCAGCAGTGTCGACATCAGTCTTCTCTTGCCGAAATCTCGACTCAGTGTGGCTTATGCAACGCGCTGCCCGGTGAATTGAATAAACCTTCTATCTCAGACCAGACTGCGGAAGTAATTGCATCGGGCAGTTGGCGTCGATGCCGACAAATCACGTACGGGGCAGGGTGCAGGGGGAAAGAAAATCCGCGGAAAGGGAGTTACCTTTCCCGCGGGGTTTCATTTCAGCACACGCAACACGGCGTCTTCCTGAAGAAATCAGGAATGAATCGCCCGCTTATCCACGGCCATCGCTGCTTCCTTGATGGACTCGGACAGCGTGGGATGGGCATGGCAGCAGCGAGCGATGTCTTCACTGCTGGCCCCGAACTGCATGGCCACAGCAGCCTCATGAATCAGCTCACCGGCATGTGTTCCGATGATATGGACCCCCAGTACTCTGTCTGTGGCTTCATCAGCAAGGATCTTGACAAACCCATCAGTATGGCCAGCGGCGCGAGCACGTCCATTGGCTGCGAAGGCGAACTTACCGGAGCGATAACGGACTCCTGCCGCCTTCAGAGCATCTTCATTGGCACCGGCTGAGGCGATTTCGGGTTCGGTGTAGACGACGGCGGGAATGATGGCGTAGTTGATGTGCCCGTGCCCTGTCACCATTTTCTCGATGCAGGCGACACCCTCTTCTTCGGCCTTATGTGCGAGCATCGCGCCGCCGATCACGTCACCGATTGCGTAGACCCCGGGAGCGGTGGTCTGGTAGGCGGAATTCACCTGAATAAAACCGCGTTTGTCAATTTGTACGCCGGCTTCTTCGAGCCCCAGCTGGTCTGTGCAGGGTTTGCGTCCCACAGCCACGAGGACGCGATCACATTCGATTGGCTCAGCTCCGTCCACTTCCACTCGACAGACCTGACCTTTGGCTGCGGCGGAGGTTACACGGGCGCCGAGCCGGAACACAAGTCCTTGTTTTTCGAAGATCTTCTTCGCTTCTGCAGCTACCTGTTCGTCGATACCAGGCAGGATGCGAGGCAGATATTCCAGCACGGTGACCCGGGCCCCCAGGCGTCTCCAGACAGTTCCGAGTTCCAATCCGATGACACCGGCGCCGATTACGACGAGATGCTTCGGGACCTCGGGCCACGACAGGGCTTCGGTACTGGTGCCGACACGGTCGTGATCAATCGAGATGCCTGGCAGCGACGAGGAGACGCTGCCGGTTGCGATCAGGATTTTTTTTCCGGTCAGTGTGACGGGTTGGTCTCCCGACACCTCCACGATCCCGCCACCTTTCAGCCGACCGTGACCGACGAAGCGTTCAACTTTGTTTTTGCGCAACAGGCCCTGGATACCGCCGTCCAGTGTTGCGATCACGCCGTCCTTGTGTTTCATCATCTGCGCGAGGTCAAGTTCGAGCGATTTAACACGCAGGCCGCGTTCTTCGAAGTGTTTGCCGGACTTTTCGTACAGTTCGCTGGTTTCCAGCAGGGCTTTGCTGGGAATACAACCCACTCTCAGACAGGTTCCACCCAGCTTCGCTTCGCGTTCGACGATGGCGACTTTCAGGCCAAGTTGGGCGCCACGTATTGCTGCGACGTAGCCTCCGGGACCGGCACCCACAACGATCAGATCAAATGTGTCAGACATCAGTTTACCGCTCATCTTCTGTATGAATTCTTCAGTGCCGGCTGCACCAGCGCTGGCGTCTGTGGCTTCAAAAACAAAACCGCCCGGAGAAATATTCCCCGGGCGGTGAACCTGTTGCAAGTGAATCGCCGTATGGATTGAGTGTTCCTGGCGAACTTGTCGCCCACTTTTACCGCCGGATTTGACGGCAATGGTCCAACTCAGAAGTGGGGATCAGACTTCCAGGATCAGTCGTGTGGGATCTTCAATCAAATCCTTCACGAGTTTCAGGAAGGACACGGCCTCACGACCGTCAACGACACGATGATCGTAGGTCAGGGCAATGTACATCATCGGGCGGATCACGACCTGGCCGTTCACGGCCACCGGACGATCAAAGATGCCATGCATGCCCAGCACACCGCTTTGTGGCGGGTTGACAATCGGAGTGGACAGCAGGGAGCCATAAACGCCGCCGTTAGTGATCGTGAAGGTGCCGCCTTCAAGCTCTTCGAGGGCAATCTGATTCTTTTTCGCTCGCACTGCGAAGTCCACGATCGCCAGTTCGATATCCGCAAAGCTCATGTTTTCGGCATTGCGGAGAATTGGCACGACCAGCCCTTTGCCACCACCGATGGCAATTCCGATGTCGCAATAGTTGTAGTAGGTGAGACTTTTGCCGGACATCTGGGCATTCAGCTGTGGGTACTGCTGTAAGCCTGCAACGACGGCACGAACGAAAAAGGACATGAATCCCAGCTTGACGTTGTACTTCTTTTCGAAGGCGTCCTTGTAGGATTCTCGCAGCTTTTTCACAGCTGACATGTCCACTTCGTTGAAGGTGGACAGCAGGGCTGCCGTGTGCTGAGCGTCCACCAGACGCTTGGCGATCGTCTGTCGGATCGGGCTCAGCGGCACCGAACGTGTTTCTCGAGAGCCACCGACCTGAACCGGGCCGGCACTCACGGTGCGAATGACATCTTCCTTCAGCACGCGTCCGCCAGGACCGGTGCCCTGAACGGAGCCTGCTGGCAGGTTATTCTCGGCCATGGCGCGTTCGGCTGCGGGCATCACATGACCGCTTCCTGTTTTGGCAGGTGCCGCGGGTGTGGCGCTCGGTGCTGCTGGCGCGGCGGGAGCCGCCGCGGCCGGGGCTTCCGCCGGTTGCAGGTAGCCGATGACTTCATCGACCTGAGCGGTCTCGCCGGCCTTTTTCAGGACGCGCGTGAGGATGCCGCCTTTGGGTGAAGGCACGTCAAAGGTGGCCTTGTCGGATTCGAGTGCCACAAGATTCTTGTCAGCAGCGACGTACTGACCTTCCCTGATGTACCACTCACCAATCATGACCTCAGAAATGGACTCTCCGGGTCTGGGAACTTTGATTTCGATTTCCTGAGTGCTCATTCGAGTTCAAATGCCTGTTTAAGGATGTTCTGCTGTTCAATCTTGTGACTGGTTGCGGAACCCGTTGCCGGGCTGGCTGCTTCAGGACGGGAGATACCCCGGAACGGGTACTGATCCAGCAACCGTTCGCCAAACCGCATTCTCAGGAAGCCCCACGCTCCCTGATTTCTGGGCTCTTCCTGAACCCAGAAAAATGACGCCGAGGGTGAGTACTTCGCGAGCGCTTCCTGCAGGGCCGCGACCGGGAAGGGATACAACTGTTCGATCCGTACGATGGCTACGTCGTCACGTTTGAGTGTGTCCCTTTGCGCGGCCAGCTCGTAGTAGAGCTTTCCGGAGCAGAGGAGCACGCGTGTGACTTTTTCCGGGTTGACAGTGTTGTCGGGGAGGACCTCGCGGAAGGTGCCTTCCGTGAGTTCCGAAATTGGCGATGCGGCGTCACGCGATCGCAGCAGACTCTTCGGGCTCATCACCACCAGCGGCTTCTTCCACCACCGCAGCGCCTGTCGCCGCAACAGATGGAAGTACTGCGATGCCGTTGTGGGATTGACCACCTGGATATTGTCGTCGGCGCCCATGGCGAGGAATCGTTCCAGTCGGGCACTGGAGTGCTCGGGGCCCGCGCCTTCCATGCCGTGTGGCAGAAGCATGACGAGCCCGCTGAGGCGTTTCCACTTGTCCTCGGCGCTGGCGATGAACTGATCAATGATGACCTGAGCGACGTTGACGAAGTCTCCGAACTGGGCTTCCCAGACCACCAGTCCATCCGGGCAGTCGAGGCTGTAGCCGTACTCAAAGCCCAGAACACCCACTTCGGAAAGCGGGCTGTTGTAGATTTCGACGAGGTCCGGATCGGCGGCAACTTCCTGCAGACCGATCCACGCCTGGCCGGTTTTTGTGTCATAGAGACCGGCATGACGATGACTAAAGGTGCCGCGGCGAACATCCTGACCGCTGAAACGCAATCGGGTGCCTTCGGCGACCAGCGTTCCGAATGCGGCCAGTTCTGCGCCACCCCAGTCGAACAATGCTTCCCCAGCACCCATTTCGCGACGCAGTTTCAACACGGCCTCAACTTTCGGGTGCGGTGTGAAGCCAGCGGGTGGCGTAGCGAGAGCATTCATGATGGCTTTCAGGCGAGCTGCTGAAACAGCCGTGGGAGGGGCGTCTGCATTGCGTACCAGCCCTCCGAAGTAGCCTTTCCACATTCCCGCGCCGGTGTCTTCGAGGTACTTAAATCCTTCTTTGCGGGCTTCCTGCAGTTCGGCTTCGAGGATTTGTGCTCGTCGAGCAACGATGTCCAGTCCTTCTTCCCGTGAAACTTCACGGAGGCTGACCAGTGAATCGAGGAAGCTGTTGAAGACGGTCTGACGAGCGCGAATGACCTGATACATCGTAGGCTGAGTGAACGAAGGCTCGTCGCTTTCGTTGTGACC
>JALQWE010000125.1:0-7000 GCA_023258825.1 Planctomycetaceae bacterium
TGGCAAGTCCTACATGCTGTATGAGTTGGGCAAGCGCATGCCGCAGTACACCTGCATGTATGCAGAGATGCCAACCTTTGATGTGTCAGACATGAGTGGTGTGCCGTTCACAGAAACCGTCAATGGCGTGAAGGTCACGCGGTTTGCACCCAATGCCATGCTCAACATCCAAGGCAACAACCCTGTGCTGTTCATGGCCGATGAGATCGGCAAGGCAATGCGCCCTGTGCAGAACAGTGTGCTGCGTCTGCTGCAGGAGAAGAAGGTGGGCGAGTACGCCCTGCCACCGGGCAGTATCGTGTTCGGTACGACCAACCTGAGTGCCGAGGGATTGGGTGATCATGTGCAGTCCCATGCGCAGAACCGGGTGTCCTTCATCACGGTACGCAAACCCACGGCAGATGAGTGGTTGCCTTGGGCATCGGACAATGGGATTCATCCTGTCATGTCTTCGTGGGTGAAGAAGTTCCCGATGTGCCTTGCGTCTCACACCGATGGGGAGGTTCTACTGCCGGACCAGGTTTTGGGAGCGAGGAAGTGGGTTTTTCCGTGGAATACTGTGGGAGGAACGGAGCTTTGGGCTGAGGCTGGGGCTTTGGCAGCGAGGGCTCGTGGCTTCCCAGGATTGGTTTGGGGAGCGATGGAGCGCTGACAACACCAGGCTTGGGAAGTGACGGAGCGGATGTTAGTGGTGCAGGTTTTGGTAGGGAAGAGCCTGTTCTGCTGGAGGTGGTTACCGAATACCTGAACGCGATCACTTCAGCCTGTGCTTGAGGCGTGATCAGCAGCAGAGAAACTGCGCACAGGCAGGTCAACCAATTGGCCCGAGTGCGACGTCTCTGGGGCGTTGCGGACGTCGCCTTTGAGGTTGTGTTGCGCATAGGGAGAATCCGAGTTTGCTCTGTGCCGGAACAGGTCATCCTGCATCGAGATAGGGTGGCCACTTTTGCGAGGGGCTATGTCCGATTGAGGACGTTGTGTGACCGCTGTAATGTCGTCTTCTGGCTAATACAGAGATTGCAAGGTCTCCAGCAACCTTGAGGTTTGAGGAAACTGTACTGGATCTCCGGATTGTTCCTGGCGAGGTGTTAAAATCGTTACAAAGCCTCCGTGAGGCGGGGTGGTCGGGAGGGTGATGTGGATTTTGCGGGTGTGAAGTCGGACAGAAACGGTGTCGGTGATTTTGAGCATTCGTCAAACTGGACCCGGGGGTTCCGCTGACGCCTCGTGCTGCTGAGTTTTGTCAACAAGGCGGCAGGACTGTTGCGTGGCAGCGACTGTTCGGGAAATGCCCTGGTTCTGTGGGTCTGAGGGCATTGCATTTGGGATTCCTTCCGGTATCTCAGGAGATAGGGAAGTTGCTGTCGCAGGAGTCGCGGTTCCTTCGGAATGCGTCACGTGTTGCGAGTGGGCTACGGTAGATTCGGAACGATGACTACCGCGGGCGCTCGATTTGTGGACGAGCTCGGGGGCCTTCTCGGGGACTTTTAATCGCTGCCTGTCGAAAAACTGAATCATCAGAAAGGCCGTCGGTTCGGCATGGAAATGAACACGATTTCGTCTTTCGAACGTGATCGCTGGCCATGGGGGCGATTTGTCGCACCTTTAATGACCGTGTTGGGGCTGCCGTTACTGCTGCAGTTTTGTGTCTATTTTTGTGTTGATTCGAAGGCCCCTTTTATTCCGCTGGGGCTGCTTGGCTGTGTGGTGCTGCGGTTGCTTCATCGGAGTGGCAAAACTGAGTCGGTGACGGCCCTGACGGCGGCAGGAGATTTCTTGGCACTGTTCCTGATGACCTTTGGCTGGCTATTCGGTGGACCATGGCTGATGGCCTGTGGTGCACTGATCGCCGCACTTTTTTTTGTCAGACGCTGGATGCTGCAGACCGGCAGTCAGCCTTCCAGGGACGCGGTGGTGTTGCCCCTGCTGGCGTATTTGATGACGTTTCCTGCCGTGCAGGACTTTGAACTCAGCTTGCAGGAGGCGGCAGAGTCCGCGGCGTCGCGTTTGCTGTTCGGCCTGGGGGTGGAGCATTACACGGAACTGGGCGTTGTCTACTCCTGTGACGCACCCGGAATCCTTTATGGCGGATCGAGGCTGTATCCTTCGCTCAGCCTGTTTGTGCTGATGTCACTGGTTTTGTTTCTGATGCAGCGACGCCCAGCAGGCCAGCTTGTGTGGTATGTGCCAGCAGCCATATTTGCCGGGGTCATCGTCAACTTTGGGCGGATGGTACTGATCGCGCGTTTGTGTGTTCCCCGACCGCTGGGTGTCCCGTGGACGTGGGCGGATGAATTTTATGGACCGCTGGGTGTGTTGGTCGGCATCGCTTTGTTGGCTTCAGCCAGCGGCATCGGGCGTTTGTTAACGGACTGGGTCCCGCAGGCATTGGATGGTTCGATAGACGATGCCGTCTGGAATCCACTGATTGCCCATTGGAACTGGTTCTGGGGGACGACCGTGCCGGGCGATCTGGAAATGATGGCGGGCGAGGGACGTTCACGCTGGTGGAAACAATTACTGCCACGCAGGTTGATTCCGCAGATCTCGGGATTTCTGGAGAAATGGTATTTTTCACGACGGTTGTCGCGACTGTTGTCTGCCTTGCCGATTGGGTGTCTGCTTTTCTGGTGGGTCTGGTCTCCGGTGTTTTCTGAGGCTGACGTCCATGGAAAGCTGGTGCAGGAATTGGCGCGTGCGGAAGCCGTGGCTGACCAGTCAAGGCAGCGACTGCTGCTGCAGGCTTTGTGTGCTCGTGAACCAGATCGCGCGGATCGGCAGTTTCAACTGGCCGTGCTGATGGTGGACATGGGGGATGTTGAACGAGGGCTGGAGATCCTCAGGCGGCTCAGTCCACTGACGGGACCGGGGTATTCGCCAGCACGGCTGTGGCTTGTGCAACAGGCCCTGGTGGGAATTCCACGATTGGATCTGGCTGATGAAGACATTTATCGCCACCTGAGTCTGGCTGAGGCAGAAGATCCTTCGGGGACAGAAGCTTTTCGGCTGCGGGCGGTCTTCTATGAGAAACAGAATGAAGGGGCACTCGCCGAGAAGTGGTTGCAGCGTGTGGTGGACCAGCAGCCCGAACAGTATCTCGTACTTGCGCGACTGCAGCAGCGACTCGGACGCCCGGCAGAAACAATTCATACCAGCGTTATGGCCGCGATGCCAACGCTGGAACGACTGCTGGAAGACGATACGAGCGATGCGAAGCGCGTGCTTGATCTGGCGGATGCGTGGGGGCTGGCAGGCAAGCCCGAAGAAGCTCGTAAAATCCTGACGCAGGCGGTGGAGAAGCAGGATGCACCACAGTTGAGACAGATGCTCACGGATCTGGATGTTCAGGAGTGTCGACGACTCCTCGGGGTCTCTGAGCTGAACGTTCGCACCGCGTCCGCTCTCCTGGTCAAGGCCCTTCAGCGAACACCGGGAGATCGGGAAGCGTTGACGTTACTGCTGGAGCTCGAGGAAGCCGGTGGCACTCTGTCTGCCAGTGATCTGCAGAGAACGCTGACCGTCCTGCGCAGTGCAGTGGATGCTGATACGACGGATGCGACGTCTGCGTGGCTGCTGGCGCGAGTGTTGGCGGCGACTGGTCACCTTGAGGATGCAATTCAGGCACTGCAACCGGTGGCAGACACCTCCCTCGAATGGCGGTTCCTGCTGGCGAGGTGGAGGCAACAGGCCGGTCAGACTTCCGAGGCAAACGCCGCATTTACAGCTCTGGCTGAAGAATGTCGGGAGTCTCTGGAAGCGTCACCGGAAGACTCTGTTGGGTTGACGGTTTATATGGAGTCTCTGATTCAATTACATCGCAATGAAGAAGCGCTCAGAGATCTGACTCGCCGAATTCGGGAGCGACCGGATGCAGCTCTGGCCGCTCCTGAGTGGTACGCGACCGTGCAGTCACTGCAGGCTGCCGTCTGTCTGGCTCTGTTCGATCAGAAGGTTGGCTACTCACCGGAAACGGCGGCGGCGGGAGCGCCGGCGATGGCGGGATTCGTCCTGCAGGGAATTGAACGAGGGCAATACGGGTGGTTGATGGAACTCCTGAAGACCGCCACCACCTCGCCAGCAACGCGGGACGCAGCGATTCAGAGGCTTTGCGGACTGGCGATGGAGACGGGACCATTGGCGCGACGGGCTGACGCGCTGTTGCTGGAATTGCGGAGCGAAGGAACGCTGGCAGCACCGGTACTGAAGATTGCAGGAATGGAGGCACTGCTGCGAGAGCAGCCAGTGCGGGCCGCAGGCTACCTGCAGATGGGACAGTTGTTGTCCTTGAACACAGATCCGGTCGTCCTGAATAATCTCGCCATGGCCACTCTGAAGTCGCCCGACAGAGATGTGCGGAAAGCCATGCAGTACAGCGTACAGGCCCTGGAACTTGTTCCGGAGCATCCTGATCTACTGGCGACGCAGGCTGAGATTCTTCTGGCCATGGGACGTCCCGCCGATGCGGTTTCAGAATTGCAGAAAGCGCTGCGTCAGGAATCGACACGCGTTGAATTTCACGAACTCATCGCCGAAGCCTACTCGCGATTGAAGCAGGAAGACAAAGCGGAACAGCATCGGGAACTCGCGAGACAGCAATAAGGGGACATTGTACTTTTCGGTGGCCTGAGGCCATTGTGATGCTTTGCAGATGCCGAAAACTGATGCACTCTGCGGTATGTTGATCGCATGTGTGACGAACGCAGGAAATGGTGTCAGCAAGGCCAGACGCGAGGCCTCTCCGCAGTTCTCATCTGCATCTGAGAGATGCAGCGAGTGTCCGTCCCTGGACAGGATGACGACGGCGCATGAATTCGCATACCGGGGCAGACCAGTTTCGTCTGGCGAGGTCAGACTGCAGTCAGCTTCTGCGTACAACAGGGGAGTGCGGTCGTCAGCTTAGCTGGACGTCAGCGAGAATCGTGGACATGCATTTTTTACGGGGATTGGCCGTATCGGGCGGCAGCGGGCGGAAACAGGAAGGGAAGACTGCGCAGAATTCTGAGGCTCGTAGTTTGGGAATGGGGCGTCATCGCGCTCGGCAGCAGACGCGGGGCGACGGCGGTCCTCGGGGCTTTCAATGTGTGGTGAATGAAGGCGGAAAGCTATGCCGGAGCCGGAAAAGTAGAATGTCCCCTTTTGTGATTCGGGGAGGATGTCGTCATAAGTTGGCAGGTCTACCCGGGATTGTTAACCTGCCGTTCTGAGGACTGTGGGATTCCGGGGAGTGATCACATGGTTTCCGTTGGGCAGCGGCGTTTCCCGGGAATGTGACGAGCGTGTCTCTGATTGGTGGATGCGCAGGAAGTCCTTCCAGAGTCACAACGGATTGCTGAGGCCGCAGGGAGATCCTGACGTGTCACAGGACGGAGTCATGGGGAATGGTTGACGATTCGGGGACAGGTGGATTCGGTGGCAACGGCAGATATGTGCTGTGTCTGAACGGTTCAAGAATTGTCAACAAACGAATGGCCATGTTTCTGGAATGTCTCCAGAACGACGGTTACAGCGTGAGTGTGTTTTCCCTGCCGCGTCATCGGTGGGTTCTAGATAAGTCCGAGCGGGCGCTGGATGTTCGGCGGACCAACGCGACGACCGCCGAGGTTGGTGACCTGTCGGGGCGTCGCCTGGCTGCCGTCTTCTGTTTTCACTGGTCGGTACTGCCGCTGGCTGTTGTTCGATCCTGGCTGGGGTGTGTACCGCTGGTCTACGATGAGCACGACCATTACGAACTGAACACGCTGGAGGGCTCGGGGTCGGGGCTGAAACTGCGGATCTTCAGCTGGCTGGTCCGCTGGATTCACCGTGTTTGCCTGCCGTGGGTGACACTGGTGACCTGTATTCATCTGTCAAATCAAACACTGTTGAAGCATTTGCAGCGGTGGCGGTCTGCGGTGATCGAGCTGCACAACTATCCTGCCGATTTGTGGAGAAAAACACCGGCGCAAGCTCCTGTCTCAGATCGGCTCTGCTTTGTGTACATCGGCGGTGTGTATGCGGAGAAAGGGTGTGGTGCGGCTGCGGAAGCGTTTCTCAGTTTGCCTGCCGAGCTGCAGTCCCGGGCTGAGCTGCATATTTTTGGCGATGGAAATGCCGAGTTGATTGCAGCCCTTCGTCAACGCGTCGGTGTTGCGGTGCACAATGGTGTGACGCCGGCTTTCTTTCGGGAGTTTGCCGCGCAACGACGTTGTGTGGGACTGGCGATGCTGGCTGGAACAGCGCGTTATCGTCTGGTAGGAACCAACTGCACAAAACTATACGAGTATCTTGCGTTGGGGATGCCGGTCATTGCGACTACTGTCGGTGAATTCCCTGAACAGATATCCGGGGCCGGGGTTGGCCTGTTGATCGCTGATGATCTGAACGTGCCGGATCTGGTGGGTGCGATGACGCACTTGCTGCAGAACCCCGCGGCCTATGAGCGAATGTCGGAAAATGCGAGGTCGCTGATGGATCGCGAGGAAATGACCTGGGAACATGAGTGGGGTAAAGTTCTGGCCACTGATGTTCTGTCGACGTGACTGGTTCCCTGTCGGTGCGACATGGCCCCGTTGCGAAGTGTCAGGAGCGGACCGGAGCGGGTTCGAAACGCTGCCACCGGCACCGATCTGCCATCGATGCCGGTGTCGCGAGCGTGCGTCAGTGTTCCGGCCGTCGCTGTCGAAACATCCAGGGGACCAAACCGTCGTTGTCGGTGTAGCCGGGAGTCCACGAATTGTGGCCAACTCCGGGCAGTTCCACGTACACCGGACTGCCACCGGCTGCCTGCAGCGCTGCGAAGGCACTGCGGCTGCGTGCCACGGGAACGGCAGTGTCCTGATCGCCATGTACGATCCAGAGTGGGACATTTCGAAGGGCTGTCACACGTTTGGGATCTGCAGCACCGCAGATCGGAGCTACTGCGGCAAACAAATCGGGGTGACGTGTGGCCAGATCGAAGGAGCCGAAACCGCCCATGGAGAGTCCGGTCAGATAAATGCGACGGCGATCGATCTGTTCGGTT
>JALQWE010000125.1:7010-8807 GCA_023258825.1 Planctomycetaceae bacterium
AGCATCTGCATCACAGCCATCAGTTGCGGGCTGGCGGTTTCGGGCATTTCCGGATCGGAGTTACTGCTCCAGTCCACTTCCATCCATTTGCGATCGTTTCGGCACTGAGGAGCGAGGATGTAGCAGGGAAATTTCTGACGCCACTGCGGCTGTGCCATCTGGGTGGGGAAGTACAGGAGTTGCAGTTCGTTGTCTGTTCCCCGTTCGCCGGCGCCGTGCAGAAACACGACGAGGGGATAGGATTTTCCGGCCTCCACATTTTCGGGCTTCAACAGTCGGTAGCGAAAAGTTTCCCCGGTGTATTCGCCTCCGGTAAATTGAAGCGATCGATCCTCAAACACGTCGGTAGCTTTGACGGCATCATTGGTGGTTACCGGTGCACCTGCTACGTGATCGCGCCAGAGCCAGCGCAGGGCATCCGGCAGGATCGCGCCGCCGTGTTTCCCGTTGTGTCCGCCTGTACCACCCACGAACTGAAGATCGTAGCCGCGAAACCGAAGTGCTTTTTCCATCTGGAGATTGGCCAGCCACCAGTTGCCGTGTTCGTTGTCGAGATCGTTCTCGCCATCCTGAAGATAGACGCGGATCGGTTTTGGGGGAGTCTTGCGGATAAGAGCTTCGTAATTGTGTCCACCGCGAATGTTGGTGAAGCTGCCGACATGGCTGAGCACTTTGCTGAACCACTCAGGATGCTCCCATGCAGCGGTAAAGGCACAAATGCCGCCGCTGGAAATGCCACAGATACCGCGATCAGCAGCAGAACGTGACAGGTTCAGTTTCATCGATTGTTCCACGTGCGGCACCAGTTCCTGCATCAGAAACCGTGCATACTGATCACTCAGTGTGTCATATTCGAAACTGCGATTGGACGCACGCCAGCGGTTTTCAGGAACCGGTCCGCCACTATGTCCGGGGTTGATGAAGAGTCCGATGGTGACGGGCATCGCGCCCTGGTGAATCAGGTTGTCCATGACGATGGTGGTGCGGAAAGGCCCCTTTTCATCCAGATACGCATGACCATCCTGAAACACCATCAGACAGGCTGGCTGAGTACCATCGTACTGAGCGGGTACATAGACGGAATATTCGCGAGTGGTGCCTTCGAAGATGGTACTTGTCCACTGATGGCTGGTCAGTTTTCCCTGTGGGACGCCCTCGATTCGGTTTGAGTCCGGGCCGGGAACATAGGCGGCATCCGGATCGGCCGTCTGAGCCATTGTTCGGCTGGACAGCACACTGCAGCAGGCCGCAGTCAACAGCAGCAACGTCAGGTTCTGGAAGACATCATGAAGCATGAAGCGAGATTCCATGGAGGAGTGGGGATAGAAGTATGGTAGGCCGCAGCGGTGCAGATTGTGATCCCGGCAGGCGTTTTCTCGGGGGCAGATCAGCGTGGTCGCAGGCCCTGCTGTCCGAAGGGTAATCCAAAGGCCCGGGGAATGACCAGTCCCGGGATTGGTGCATTCGGGCGCGGCTCGAAAGTACTCAGCAGTTGCCGCAGGTTTTCGTCCATCTGAGGTCGTGTGCTGACAGTGGTTTGCGGGCGATTTGTTGTTCCTCGCACCTGCACCGTCACCCATTGTGTGGCGCTGGACATCAGCATATTGCCGATCAGATTCTGGGGGGAACGGCTTTGAGCCGGCCGGGAATAAAAGTCCATGACCACATCGCTGTCAAAGCCGATGCGACCGCGTCCACGCAGCGAAAGAGCGTCGCCAATCAGGTCGATGGGATCGAACCAGAACGCTTCGTCGTGGATATCAAAGGAGACGAGGGCGTAATTGAAAGCCGTTCGAT
>JALQWE010000126.1 GCA_023258825.1 Planctomycetaceae bacterium
AGTGGACTGGCGGCTCAATTGCGGATCTGCGGAAGGAACTGACAGCGATCGGCCAGGAGCGGGGCCTGCAGGTGCGTGTCTGGAGCAGGGATGAGCATGTCCGGCCACCGAGGCTGGCCATCTGCACGACATATCGTACGGAGCCTGCGCTGGCTGTCCTGCGGGCTGTCAGAGACCGCCGGCTGAAGGCAGAAGTCGCCCTGATGGCTGGAAATCGGACAGCCTGTCGCAGCCTGGCCGAGCAGTTTGAGGTCCCGTGGCTATCGATTGGCGACGACCGAGGAAACCCGGAATACTCAAAACTGGAAGCAGCCATCGACGAAATGCAGATCGATTATGTGCTTCTGGCACGCTACATGCGGGTCCTGCCGGCCGAATTGTGCTGGAAGTTTGCCGGTGGACGTATCATCAATCTGCATCACGGGTTACTACCATCATTTCCCGGATTCCGCCCGTACGAGGATGCGTGGCAGCATCATATGCTGTGTTTTGGTGCCACCGTGCACTTCATCGTGCCCGAACTGGATGCGGGAAATCAGATCGTTTACCAGGCCGCCTTCAGCGTTCCACCGGGAACATCGCTTGAGGAAGTCAAGCGACTGGGAGAGACGGACCATGAGGCAAATTGCCTTGTGGAGGGGGCGCGTCGAGTGATCGACCGGGAGGTAGAGTTACATTTTCACCGCGTCGTTCGCCGAAATTCCTGATTCTGGACCAGGGAATCCGGCGATTGCCTGCCAGAATGCTCTCTCCATTCGTTATTCTTCACACTCCCGGGCGGGTTGAGACAGCGGCACAGGGTATTTTTGCGGCTGCTTTTCCTGTCGGACCATGATGGCAGGCAGACGCCATGTGGTGCTGACGGCAACTGCTCGGTCTGCAAGTTCCTGATGGTTTTGGATGTGAGTGATCTGCAATGCGTTTGTCGGAACTGTTTTCCAGTCAGAAATCGGTGCTGTCGATCGAGATTTTCCCGCCGAAAACGGCGGATGGTGACCAGGCGTTAAAACGCAGCCTCGAGACTCTGGTTCGGTACAATCCGGCCTTTATCTCATGCACCTATGGTGCTGGAGGTTCCACACAGGAACGCACGCTGACATGGTGCCGCGAAATTCAGCAGCATCTCGGACGTCCGGCGATGTCTCACTTTACCTGCGTCGGTTCCACTGTCGCTGAACTGTCCACATGGCTTGAAACAGCCTGGGACGCGGGTGTTCGAAATATCATGGCCCTGCGGGGCGATCCACCAGCCGGGCAGGAGTCCTTCTGCGCAGTTGAAGGTGGCCTGAAGAACGCCAACGAGCTGGTCGAGCTGATTCGCCGTCTGCACCCGGACATGGGCATCGGTGTTGCCGGCTATCCCGAGAAACACATCGAAGCCCCCTCGATGGACGTGGATCTGAGCAACCTCAAACGAAAAGTGGACGCGGGGGCTGACGCCATCTTCACCCAGTTGTTTTTCGTGAACCAGAACTTCTTTGCGTTTCGCGAACGCTGCGAACAAATGGGCGTCCGCATCCCCATCGTCCCCGGCATTATGCCAGTCACGGATTTCGCCAGAATCCAGCGAATCACGTCGATGTGTGGCACCGTTTTCCCCACGGATCTCGCCACTCGCCTCGAAGCCGTCAAAGACGATGCGAAAGCACAGTTCGAGATCGGGGTTGAACACGCGATTCGTCAATGTGAAGAACTGCAGCGCGAAGGCGTTCCGGGGATTCACTTCTATGCCCTGAATAAATCAGAAGCCTGTGACCGAATTCTGCAGCATCTGGCCGGAACAAATCGCTGAAGGTCGTCACTGAACGCGATGAAGCCGCGTAGCGGACCGTAACGTTCAGCGCAGATGCCTCACAAAGGCCACCGGAAAGTCTCGACTTCGGATCGACACTGCACCTCGAAAATGTTTCTCCTGTAACGTTCGCTGAACAGACGCATCACCATCTGCGTCTGCTCCTCCGTGTTCCATCGACGGTTGGCTCTTCAGGGATGAAAAGAAGGAAAAACTTCGGACGGACACTGCGGTTGTGGTCCCACGGTCTCTGGCGTTTTCCGACCACGTTCATGTGGATGACAATGCAGCGGTTCAAACATGTTCGCGGCCGTCGCAGGTCCCACAGAAACTGAGTGCATATCCTATGACCACCAACGCAGTGATCTCCGGTGCCGGCATCAACTTCTGGTTCGGTGAAGATGATCTGCGCAAGCAAATCCTGTTTGAAGTCAGCCTGCAGATCAATCCGGGCGAAGTCGTCCTGTTGACTGGCCCCTCCGGATCGGGAAAGACGACACTGCTGACCCTCATTGCCGGATTGCGCCGGATGCAGGAAGGAGAACTGACGGTCCTGGGTCATCCCCTGCACCACGCCACACCTGCCGATCTGCTGGCATTGCGTCGACGGATTGGCTTTATCTTTCAGGCTCATAACCTGCTGCCGTTTCTCACCGCCATTCAGAATGTGCAGGTAATGTTCGACCTGCAGCCCGAGATCTCCAAACGCGAAGCCCAGGACCGCTCAAAGCAGATCCTGTGTCAGGTCGGACTGCAGGACCGACTGACGTATCCGGTTTCGCGTCTGTCAGGTGGGCAGCGACAGCGTGTGGCCGTAGCCCGCGCCCTCGTCGGTGATCCCCTGCTCGTTCTGGCCGATGAGCCGACATCGGCGCTGGATGGAACCACAGGCCGGGAAGTCGTGAATCAATTGCAGGCACTGGCACGTGAGCGAGGCAGACCCATTCTGATGGTCACCCACGACCCGCGAATCCTGGACGTTGCGGACCGGGTCCTGACGATGCAGGACGGCCGTTTATCCGAAGTGCCCCGCAATGGCAGAACGTTGTGAGTTTTGGCCTGGCAGTACCGCGACCTATTCCTGTGGAGCTGCATTTTTTGCAGCGTTCGCCCGGGCGCCTTCCAGCACCGCGTTCCATTCCGGATGCTGATGCAGAACGTTGAGATCCACGTCCGCGGCCAGATGCTCAAAATCTGTGAACCCGGTCTCATTTGTTTTCTTCAGCAGCTCAATCGCCCTGGTCAGATACTGCTGCTGTTTTTCAGAGGCCACGTCTGGTCGTTCTGCAGCACGCGCGTAAGAACAGGCCCCGTTGTACAGTGCAAAATCATCTTCCGGTGCCTGCCGAACCAGTTCTTCCGTGGTCTTCAAGCCTTCTTCGACACGTCCCACACGAATCAGCACCAGTGCGATCATACTGGTCACCTCAGTACTCTCCGGTGACAATTCACCAGCACGCTGCAGATCCGCCAGAGCGGCCTCAAATTCGCCGGCATGCATCCGTTCAGAACTTCGACGCAACCACGCCTCCGGAAGAAACGGGTCCTGTTTCAGTGCCGTCTCCAGCGCTTCGGAAGCGGCCTTCAGATCACCAACTTCACGTGCCTGATTCTCCTCAAACAGGAATCGCATGGCTGGGGAACGACTGATCGCATTACGATACCGTTCCTGAGCCAGTTCACGCACCCATACGTTGCGATCACGACAAAGCTGATTGATCAGGCGGCGACACTCCGGATGAGCAAAGGTCGCCAGATAGTCCAGGAGTATCTGCAGGAACTGCTGTCCCTCGACTGATGCATCACGAGTTCCCTCCAGCTCCGCAACATGCCGCCGGGCAGTGTCAATCAACAGCTTCAGGGAATCTTCCGACGCATCCGCTCCGAGGACCTGAATCGCATTGATGGACGTATTGCCCCGCCTCTTCAGTTGCGTCGCCGCCAGCGTCCGGAATCCCGGATGACCAGTGGCCGCCATATAACGCAACAACTCCTCGATCGCGGAATCATCCAGCTTGTCAGTCTGCGCGGCGATCTCAGTGATCTGCTCCGGAGTTGCACAAGCCAGCACACACCGCAATGTATTCTGATTGGTCCCTGCGACGCGCTTTCGATAGTAATCCGCCAGAAACAATTCGGTCCACGCCGGATCCCGCAACTCCGTCGCCGCCCCTTCCACGTCATCACTGACCAGCCCCGCCTGCAGTCGTGACGTCACGACGCGTCGAACAACCTCGATCGACTCGGGCTCCTGCTGACGCCGCAGGTACCAGATCAGCATATCCTGAAAAGGTGTCAATGGAATGGCTTCGATCCGAGTTCGAATTTGCGGATCGACATCCCGGGAATTCCGATCGGACAGATACAGCAGAGCCCTCCGCAGTTGATCCGGCGTATGCCCTGCTGTATGCCCCTGAACAGCCAGCTCCAGAAACTCGTGCACGTAAGCCGTCAGCAACGGGATCCAGCAATCATTCAGCGAGTCCGCCATTTCCGATGCCGCAAGACTCCGCAGGACGGGACGCTGCTGCCCCGCCTCCCAGATTTCTGACATCGCGGCCACCGCCTGAACATTCAGACTGTTTGCCAGACCAGCCAATGCCGTCGACGCAACTCGCTCGTCCTCGCCCAGACTGAGTTCTCTGAGGGCCACGATCGCCTCGGGACCGGGAATCTGATTCAGATAGGCGGCGACTTCCAGCTTCCGCTCCACTGACCCCGAGTGCGCAAACTCAATCAGCACTCGGGCCTGCTCTTCCGTCAAGCGGTCCACAGATCCAGCCAGCGCCGCACGACGAATTCCAGCCACATCACTCCGCAGATCCGCTATGGCCCGTTCCACAGAGGCAAAACGGTAAACCGGTGTCAGCGCGTGCCGAATCGCCTCGTCCGCGGTCGCATAGCTGCCTGACGCCACACCCCGCGTTCCTGTGTTGCCGGAAAAACGCTGAGACTGAGGTTTCAGCATCCCTCCGGTTGCTGAAAAACGCAGGGGTTTCCCCAGCGTTGGCAGAATCGCCGCCGGAGCATTGGCAACATCTTCGCGCGCGAGACTGGCAATCCAGCTAACCACTTCTTCACTGGCCTCAATGGTCCTGCCTTCCAGCGGGACAATCGCCAGACGCTCCGCGCTATCGCCACCACGCTTCTTCAGAAACTCAAACAGAACCCAGACCGCGGCCATGTCCAGATTGCGTCCCACGGCAATGACTTCCAGAACGCCATCCGGTCCGCAGCGAGTACTTTTCAGTGGGTTATCTTCACGAAAATACTGATTCAGGTTCAGAGCGAAATCTTCCAGGTCTTCTTCCAGTGGCGCAGCGTTCTCCGCATCTTTCCACACCACGCGATCAGCAAAATGTTCCGGCATCATTCCCGGCAGCCATAGCCGAAGTCGAGGCTCTTCCTTTGGAAGGGCCGACATCCGCGCTGTCAGCTCAACCGTACGACTTTGCCCCGGCTTCACAAGTTCGGAAACAATCGTCCCCGCCCCACCCATCTCCAGCCGCTGATCATCGATCAGCAGCACAGGAAATCTGCGAGCCCTCGGGGGGACCAACTCGCCGCCCTGCAAATCGACCTTCAAGGTGAATTCGACGCCGGGCTGGTCACGAGACTCTCCGGAAACCACTTCAACACGCACCTGCTGAACCCGGAAGGTACCCAGACTGCCCTCGTCCGGTGGTTGAGGGGACAGCCACACTGAATTGATCAGGAACGCAAGAGCCACAAGGGACATCTGCATGGTTCATTTCCTTGATTGCCGTCGTCAAATCCCGGGAAGAACAGCCAGACACAGCCTAAGCGGCCGCAGGTCAATGCCCAGGCAGACCTGACTGCTGACGGCAAATCCCCGGGAAATCGCTCGTGCTCACCGCAAAACTTCCCACCGTATTCTGCTCCGCTCCAAAGAGATTGGGAAGGCGAACCTGAGTCAGTTTCCTCGACACAGCGGAAGATCAGCAAAACAGAGTTCTGCGAGATACAGCACAGAAAAATCTCGCAGGTCCCGGGGGCCGGGGAACCGTGTCGTTCCCGAACTTTGCACCTTTCCCCGGACGCAAGTCCTCGGAAACACCCGCGCGTTCAGGCAATGGACACAGACGGCCCCACGGACTCTTCAGCCTGCGGCGGAATCAGGTGGTCCAGACGCGGTCGAAAAATGACCAGTAACAGAAGCGGCAAATACCAGATGACGTAATGACAGATGTCGTCCGGATACCACATCTGAGCCGCCACAATCAGGCAGGTTGAATTGGCAAGCAGGTTTTCAAGATTCCTTGGGCGAGGCAACACCGTCATGGCCGTCAACATCACAAAAAACAAAGCTGCCATGATGATCCGAATGGTCAGATGACTGACATTCGCATCACTGGTCACCACCGGATCCTGAAGCAGACGATACACCGTCCAGTTGGCCGTCGTGATCAGCTTGCTGGTAAAGGAGCTGGCGTCCCGGGAAATGAACATCAGCGATGTAATCAGAATCGCAGCCACACCCATCACGGAAATCAGAAAACGCAGGCCACCACGCCTGCCGTAAAAGACGGTCCAAAGTGGCAGCAAAAACACCGAAAAAAACAAGGTTCCACTGGCCAGCCCCAGCAGCACTCCCGCAACCACAGGTTTGCGATAACTGGCAAAGGCCCAGATCAGGCAGGCCGCTGGCAGAACATGGCTCAGTCGATGGACATAGACCCCGGTACACGGCAACAACAGATACAGACAAATCATCGCGACGCCCAGTTGCGTACTGGCAAAATGCCACCTGCCTATCGCCATCAATCCCAGCACCACCAGCGTGTGCGCACTGATCACCAGCCCCCGAGCAATCCAGTCCGGTTCCTAGTCCGCCAACTCGCCCACGATGCTTCCACCCGCTGCCACCAATGTCTCCGTCGGAGCCGGATGCTCCGTGCTGTCAGCATCCGGATCCACACGCACGTCCTGACGCTCCAGCAACGCCTTCCCGTACAACATCGCCTTCTGAGTATTCAAGTGCGGGGACAATAACGCCACATGGGCCATCAGAATGCCGAACGCCGGAATGCACAAGAACGTCAATCCGGCAAAATTCAGGTTCTGGTCCAGCCGAGGACGACGGGACAGACTTTCATCCATAATCAAACGCATCAGTAACACTGCTGTGACAGCCAGCAGTCCCAGCGATCCCCAACGCGACACAGGATGCGTCAACGCCGCCACCCCGCCAGGTCCGGACTCACGCGAACTTTTCTCGTCCAACGGCACGTCATCAGCAGGGTTGACGTCACCAGCCGATGCTTCATTTGATGACGCCAATGCACCCACCTGCCGTGCAGACAGCGAGACAGGAATTGCCTGAACCCCGAAGCCGCCCTCCGCCGGTAAACGCGTCTGCAGAGGATCCGAGGAGACCTGCTGAGGCCAGCTGCGGTCTTTCCACGACACGGTCGCCGTCAACGACGTCGACAACAGTATCAACAGGATCAGGTCAAAGTTCCGAACACTGAAGACCCGCGAAAATCGGAAGTAGACAGCAACGATCAGCAACGCAACGTAGGCCCACCACGTTGGATTGGAAATGTCCATCGAAAGAAACGGACGATCCTGCATGCCTGTACACTACCAGACGCGGAAGAATTGACGCGAAGTAGCCCAAAAGAAACCTATCGCACCGTTGACCACCAACCTGGCCCAAAGAAACAGTGACCCCGGACGATATCCCATACACCCCGGGCAGTCGCAGCCGAAGACACAGCACCATGAGCCCAAATCAATGCCCGGAGGTCGTATTGAACGCGAGAGGCACCGGAATATCAACGCAACAGCAGGAAAACACGAGGTTTACAGCGTGAATTTCGCGATTTTACTGCCCTTCAGCACCGGGTATTCCCGTATCAGCCTGCCAAACCCTCGCCATCTCCCCGAATACGCAATCCGACACACCTCCCAGATGCTCCCTGGATGGTGAAACAGTGTGAAACCAGAAAATTGTCGCGTTTCGCTCCGCCGAATCGTGCCCCGCCAATTTTTACCGGAATCCCGATGCCGGTGCATGGCACCTGACCGATGCGGGTGCATGGCACCTTGGGGTCGTTCCGCATGGCACCTGGGGGTCGTTCCGGTGCCAAGCAGCGATGGGGTTTGCCAGCTTCGCTCGGCACACCAAAAAAAACGCCGGGGAGTCTGGATCCCCGGCGTTGCATCGTCGTGCTGGCTGGACTGAAGGAAATCAGCCTGCGTAGAACGGATGAGCTGCTGTGTCGCGCTGTGCCAGAACAGAGTCCACCTTGGGCTCGTTCTTCATCGCACGCTCGATCGACAGCTTGGTCGCTTCGTAGTTGTACTGGTAAATCTTCTTGTCGTCAGCTGCTTCCCAGTGAATGAACACACCGCAGACGATGACGAGGTTTTCAGCCTGATCCTTCGGAATAGCGCCAGACTTCACGCAGTCGGTCACAGCGTCAGCAACGGCCTTCTGAGCCGGGCCGAACATCTGGACAGCCTGGCGAGCACCCTTGATGGTCACTTTCGTGATCATGACAGTGGCAGGCTTCACGGCAACGTTTGGTGTCAGAACAGCCAACAGGTTGCTGTGTCCAGCCTTCTGGTCTGCCAGAGCGTTTGCGAACGCAATACCGACCGGGCCGGCCTTGTCGCCGATCAGCAGGTCGATATGAGCAACTTCATTACCTTCACCAACGAGGGCTTCCCCAACGTACATCGACATCTTCCATTCCTTTTGAAAAATCATCCGAAGCTGGACCCGGCGACCGCAGAATATCTGCACCATGCAAACACAAATTACCAATCACTGACTTGGCTTCGTGGTCACAACGACAGGTTCCGGGCCACACATTTCAGTTGTCTGCAC
Source organism: Planctomycetaceae bacterium (assembly GCA_023258825.1). Taxonomy (GTDB): domain Bacteria; phylum Planctomycetota; class Planctomycetia; order Planctomycetales; family Planctomycetaceae; genus SXXK01. Next base: position 8,649 of record JALQWE010000126.1, read on the forward strand.
CAGCCGCAAATGCCGCTTTTGCAATGGGGTACCTGTGATGTGGACAAGGTCGCCTGAAAAGCGGAACAATACCGAGATCCTGCGGAATCACAATCTTCCACGATCAGGGTTTCCCGGAAACTGCCCCTCTTTTTAAC
>JALQWE010000127.1 GCA_023258825.1 Planctomycetaceae bacterium
GAGAGGCGGAACAGGAACTGACTGGGGAGCGTTTTCGCGGTATTCGCGTGCTTTGCACGGGAATCGCACCGGTGATCTACAAGGCCCGGCGGTCGCTGGTAGATGGTTTGATGCAGGGCCTCGCCAGCGATGTGCTGCTGATCGTTCTGGCCATTGTGATCACCATGCGGACTTTTTCCAGCGGCTTTCTGCTGTTGATGACAAGTCTTTTCCCGACCCTGCTGGTTCTGGGAACGCTCGGCTGGCTGGGAATTCCGATCAATGTTGGTGCCGTACTTGCTCCATGCGTAGCGCTGGGGGTGACTGTCGATGATTCGATCCATTTTGTGGTTTGGTTTCGCAATGGGGTGCAGCGAGGATTCACGCCCGGAGAATCAGTGCTGCTTGCCTGGCGTGCCTGTGCTCGGCCTGTCTATCAGAGTTGGATGCTGCTCGGGCTCGGAATGGCGACGCAGTTCGTCAATGACTTTGGTTCGATTCGGCAGTTTGGCATGATGATGGTGGCGATGCTGACAGCCAGTGTGGTGGGCAATTTGATTCTGCAACCGGCGATCCTCTCCAGTCCACTCGGCACCATTGTCGCTCGCGGTTTTCGTCGGTCCTGAAATTCATACGCAGAGTGTGGGCGGAGTGACGGCGTGTTTTTCACAGATGTCTCCGGATGGCGTTTCGAGCAGACTGGCTGGAACAGAAACGACTTTCCGCTGGATCCACTGCCAGGTATCGAAGCACACGCTGGGATTTATGGGGCTGCTGACACTGCGAACAGTAATTTCGGAAAAGCAGCATGGGACAGAGCAGGCCGTTTTCGTTAGGATACGGAAGGTGGCTTGTGTTAGTGCTGAACCCGGCAGGAGTAAAGATGATGAAACGCGTACTGATCATGATGCTGGCAATTGCCACGACAGCCAGCGCAGCGAGAGCGCAGGACAATTGGATCTCGCTGTTTGATGGAAAAACACTGAATGGCTGGAAGATGGCGGAGCACGGCAAAGCCACTTATGAAGTCGTCGACGGCGCAATCCATGGGGTAACAGTCGAAGGCAGCCCGAACTCATTTCTGATAACGGAGCAGGAGTTCGGAGATTTTGAACTTGAGTTCGAAGTCAAAGTTCATGATCAGTTGAATTCCGGCTGTCAGATTCGATCCCGTGGAAAGACCGAGGCTGATGTGGATGCCGAAGCCAAACGCACCGGAAACCGGCCACAGGGTGAAGGCGGGCTCGGGCGATTCCACGGACCTCAGGTAGAGATTGAAAAGGCACCAGGATTTGCCGGCTTTGTTTATGGCGAAGCGACACAATATGGCTGGTTATCCGCTGAGCCTCGGACTGGCGGTAAACCACACAATCTCATGAAGAGTGGCGACTGGAATAAGTTCCGGATTGTCGCAAAAGGTGCACATATTCAAACAATGATCAATGGCAGCAAGGTGGCAGATCTGCATCACGAAGAAATCTTTAAAACGCACCCACGCGGGCACATCGGTCTGCAGGTGCACGGCATTGCTGCCGGAACTGGTCCGTTTGATGTTTCGTGGCGGAATATTCGAATTCGGCCGCTATAACTCGTTCGTCTCCGGCAGAACAGGCAGAAGTGTAGAGGGGGCTGAGTTCGGGATGTCCGTTGGTTCCTGATTCCAGCCCCTGGCTTCCCCATGTTGTGTTCGTTCTGCTGGCTGCCACCATCGTCCTGTGTGGTGATGGGAGTGATGGCGACTGAAAACGCGCAGGCAGCCGGATGCTGTTGTGCGGGTGATGGTGGGTCTGAGGTCAGTGAAGGATCATTGAGCTTATGAAAAAGGTACCGGTTGGAGCCCTGCTGAGCGTCCTGGCGGCGTTGCTCGCCTGTGTGATTGTCCCGGTCAGGCTGGTCAAGGCTCAGGAATTTGAAGGGATTCGGGTACCTGAGGGGTTTCGCGTCACACTGTATGCCGACGATGATCTGGCTCACGATGTTTTCTCTCTGACGCTGGATTCTGAAGGGCGCGTCGTTGTCTCCGGCCCCGGTTATATTCGCACATTGATTGATACAGACGGTGATGGGCGAGCGGATCGCTTAGAGCAGTTTTCCGACAAGCCAGCTTCAGGCGCTCAGGGAATGTTTTTTCACGGTCGTCGATTGTTGTGTGCGGGCGATGATGGACTGCTGCTTTTTAAGGATGACAACGCAGACGGTAAGGCCGATGGCCCACCACAGACTTTTCTGAAGATTGCAGCCGGTGGTGAGCACCACGCGCACTCCATTCAGAAAGGGCCTGATGGCTGGTGGTATGTGATTGCCGGAAACTTTTCGGGCGTCTCCGCTGCCTACGCGACATCGCCATCGTCACCTGTCAAATCGCCCGTATCAGGGACACTGCTGCGACTAACTCCTGAGTTGCGTGGCGGAGAAATCGTGGCAGATGGCTTTAGAAATGCGTACGACTTTGCATTTAACGAAGTGGGCGACTGTTTCACTTATGACAGCGACGACGAGCGGGACATTTCGCTTCCGTGGTATCTCCCAACCCAGGTGTTTCATGTGCTGCCCGCCTCCAATGCCGGTTACGTGACGCCCGGTCTGAAACGCCCTCCAACCTACCCGGATATGCCGCCCGTGGTGGCCTCATTCGGTCGTGGATCACCCACTGGAGTTCTCTGTTATCGTCACCAGCAGTTCCCGGAAGCATACCGTGGAGCGCTGTTTGTTCAGGACTGGACGCTCGGTCGAATTCTCGTCGTACCGCTGAATATTCATGGAGCGGGCTGGACATCGCAGCCACTCGAATTTGCTGCGGGGCAGAATCAATTCGGTTTTGCTCCGACAGATATGGAAATTGGCCCTGACGGTAGCCTGTTTGTTTCAGTCGGCGGCCGTGGCACGCGTGGCAGCGTCTATCGGATTGCATGGGATGGAAATGGCTCCGTCTCCGCTGCGGGTTTTGCTGAGGATTCGTCGCTCAATCGGGTCCTGCGGGCTCCACAACCCAACACCGCGTGGTCGCGGGCAAGGTGGGTGCCGGAGGCGAAAAAACTTTCGCCCGCGGTCTTTCGATCAGCGACTCTCGATGCGTCTCGCACCGCTGTGGAACGTGTGCGAGCTATTGAGGTGCTGGTGGAATTGCATGGGGGAATGGATCCGGAAACTGCCCGGCAGTTGGTCCGAACGGATGCTGTTGAAGTGCGGGCCCGTGCAGCGTGGGCAATCGGGCGCACGAAACCTGCGTCTCCTGATGCAGGTAGTCTCAAGCCATTCCTGAGGGATGCAGATCCCTTTGTGCAGAGGGCTGCCCTCGAATCGCTCACTACGGTGACTGCGGCGGACGTCTTTGCCGAAGTGATCGAGGAACTGGCCGCTGGGCTCAGCAATCCGGATCGGATTGTTCGGTTAACTGCGGCCCAATTGCTCCAACGTCTCGACCCTGCTCAGTTGAATGCTGTCGAAAAGGCAGTCGCAAATGCTCCTCGTGGCATGCTCTGGTTTTATCTGGGACGACTGCAGCGTTCTGCTGCCCTCAGTGTTCCGGCAGCGCAGGTAGCTACGGCGGTGCTGAAGGATTCCGGCGCCTCAGTTGATTTGCGCCGGGAGTCAGTTCGTGTGCTGCAACTGGCTCTGGGAGATACTGGTCCACAAAAAGATCGACCACCCATGTTCGAAAGTTATGCTCCCCGATTGTCTGCGGAACCGATCGAACGGGAATTGAATCCGTTGCTCATTACCATTGCCGACGCGTTCCCTTCCGGTGACGCTCTGCTCGATCATGAGTTGGTGCGATTCTTCGCGATGACAGCTCCACTCAATCGAGATTTATTCACCCGCATTCTGGGGCAGTTGACCGACGAAAGTCTGCCGCAGGACGATCTGCATCGTCTGGCCGCGCTCAGCCAGTTCGAGCTCGAGCGCTCCGTCGAAGAGACCTCTGCCATCGCAAAGGCACTTGTCTCTGTGGACGTCAAGCTGAAGCGTCTGGCGATGAAACAGGATACGAATTGGGACGACCGAATCGGCGAATTGTACGCGGCGCTGTGTGCGGTAGATCCTGCACTCCCGTCACTGATCCCGAGCCAGCCGGGGTTCGGCCAGCCAGGTCATGTGCTGTTTCTCAGCAAAGTTCCGGAATCACTGATCCCGCAGGCGATTACCGGAATTGTGAATGCTGTCGCTGAGGATCCGGATTATCAATGGAGTAGTGATGTGGTGTTTGTGATTGGTGAGTCAGACAATCCTGATCATCGGCAGTTGCTGAGGAGTCAGCTTTCAAACCTGTCGGTTCGTGATGCTGTGCTGATGGTTCTGGCTGAGACACCGTCGCCAGTTGATCGCCCTGCATTCGTCGCGGGGCTGGAATCTCCGCAGTTGAATGCCGTTGAAGCCTGCCTGAATGCCCTGAAGTCGCTGCCTCGCACGAAAGAGCCGGCGGAACTGTATCAGTTGCTGGGAACCGCTCGGAGACTGATTAACGACAAACGCGAATTTCAACTGCGGGAACTGGCGATGCGAATCCTGCAGAATGATACAGAACAAACTCTGAAGTTCGTGTTTGGAGAAACAGGATATCAGCCACAGCCCGAGTCGATGCAGGCCTGGCAGCAGTGGCTGGAAAAACGGTATCCCGATTATCGTCCGGTGAATACTTCAGAGCAGGCACAGAAACTTCTCGCTTCACTGGACAGTGTTGCGTGGGATGCCGGCGATCAGACGCGGGGGCAGAAACTATTCGAAAAACTCAGCTGTGCCCGCTGTCATGGCGGTCGCAGGGCTTTAGGACCGGATCTGACCGGCGTCGCACGTCGATTCTCACGTCATGACCTGTTTGCTGCGATCGCGGATCCCAATCGGGACATTTCTGCTCGTTACCAGACGACTTCGATCGAGACAAAATCGGGGAAAATCCTTTCCGGCCTCATCGTCTACGAGTCTATCGATGGTTTGCTGCTCAGAGACGCGGAGCACAGGACTTATCGTGTTGAAGCCGCGGACATCGACTCCAAATCTCTGCAACGAAACTCGCTGATGCCGGAAGGCCTGCTCAAAGACTGTTCAGAACAGGACCTGGCGGATCTCAATCGGTATCTTCAGAGCCTGTAATACCGGGCCTTGACCGAACTGGTGTACGAATTGTGCCGCACAAAACGGTTCAACGTGCCGCTGTCGCGAGTTTCAGGCGAATCCAAATGCGTCAACGCTGGTCAGGCTTGTCCCGCCTCGAATGCTTGTCCAGCCGGCTCTCGTTGTATGGCTCAGGTCGTGTGAGTCCGGCGTGCCCCCAGGACGCTCGCATTCAACGCCGGCTTCACAGCCCGGCTTCGGTGGCGGGCTTTCCGTCACTGGCATAACGCAGGCTGCTGTGACCGGATGGTGGCGAAAAAGTGATCCGGTCAGGCAGTCGCGTGACGCCCATCCCGTGCGGAACCCGTTGGGCTGTCGCGAGATCTCGCTTCAGTGTACCACCAGTCCAGGGGCCAATTCCCAGCACAAAGGTGTTGCTGTCGCTGGCCTGGGCCATGGAGATACCGCCGTCACCGAGGACGGAACGGGATTTGGTGTCATAGAGGACGAGGCCAATCTTGGCATACGCGAACTGGGATTTTTTCTGACTGAAACGAATCTCCGGAAAGGTCATCATGCCCGGCAGCGTGATCTCGGGTATTCCGATAAAGCTATCCGTCGTATCTGTGCCGACTCCGCCACTGCGTGGTTCAAGGATAACGTCTGATTCTTCAGCAGTTGCCACGACGTTCGCGCCGGCACGCAGCAGGCGATGTCGCAATGACCCCATGACATAGCCCTTGTCCACACAGTCAAGATACTTGTCGTCCAGAAAGACTTTCTGACCGGAAACAGGTGAAAAGTCGACCTTGTCGAGGGACTGGTCGATGGCGTTGGAGACCAGCATCTGCTCCTTGGCTGTTCGTGCTGTATTGGAAGTACTTGTGGATGTGCAACCGACAGCCAGTGCAGCTAAGACCAGTGAGAACAGAGAGGGCAGCTTCATCAGGTGCGTCCATGTTGTGAACAAAAGTTGATTCGTAGCAGCAGCACAATGCAACTTCTGCAGGCAGACGACGGAAAACGGCAAGGCTTCGAAATCTGCAGCCGACGTCGCACGCGGCCTGCCGGGCGCAGAATCGGTCATCGACAAATGTTCTTCAGCAGCCCTGCAGCGAGGGAGCGAAAGGCACAACGTCGGGCGGCGAGTCTATGAGTTCCAACTGTTCGGGTTCAACGCAGATGTCGCTGGATATCCCGCCCCTGGTTGCCCGACATTCCTGCTCGGCCGTACTGAGCAAACTCGTTCGGCAGATTCTGCCCGGATTGTTTTTACCCGGCAGAATCGCACACCACTTGATACAAGCGGCTGGAGTGCGAAGTCCCGATTGAGCCGCGCCGCTGATGGGCTCTGCGCGTGTTTTGGTAGAAACCGAGGCCCAGCTTGTATTTTGATGCATCGGAAGACCGGCGTTGACTTCTCGGCAGCATTGCCGGCGGGCGTAAAAAAACGCTGCGACCCGAATGAGTCGCAGCGCTGGCTGGTTGTGTTGTCAGTAGCTGCCCTGCAGGAATGCCCCTGCCTTATTTACCGGGCTCACTCTGTGCCCCTTCGCGGATTGCGAAGACGCGATTTCGGTTAGCGATGAACATGGTGTCGTTAGCAATGACAGGCGTCGTGTAGACTGACGACCCCATGTTGACTTCACCAATGAGTTCCATCTCCTTCGCCAGACGGAAGATGGAAATGTCTCCGTCTTCGTCACCGATGTAGACTTTGTCTTCCACAATCAGCGGAGACGCCCAGCTTGCGGCAAACATGTCATACGTCCAGTGTGGCTTGCCGGTTTTGACATCGAGGCAATGCACCAGACCGCTGAAGTCTGCGACAAACAGCAGGTCATTCTTGATCGAGACTGTTCCACAGGTGCGGTGCATCGTGGTTTCGAACACGCTGGAGTCAGCACCGGTGTAATGCCAGATCGCTGCTGAGTTCGGATTTTCACGCTCAAAGTCGCCTTCTTTTTCAACCAGAGCCTGCAGGCGTTTGTGAGCGATTGGTGTTTTGGGATCTTTGGAGTTGTACACCAGAGTCGGGCTGACATCTCCCCGCTTGTTGGGATCAATGCACCACAGGTGTCCCTGACCTTCTCCGTGCTCAGGGTCTTCGCCGACCCCAACATAAACCAGCCCATCGTAGACAACCGGGGTCGCAATCAGATGATTGCGGGTTGCACGGCCACCGAGGAGGTAGATGGAATCCTTGGGGTTGCAGTCAAACTTCCACAAAAGTTCAGCTTTACCATTCTTTCCCTCAGCGGCGAAGCCATACAGATAGCCATCACCGCCACCAGCGATCACCTGCGCCACGCCGTTGAAGACGCCGTAGGCTGGCGATGACCACTGTCCATGCAACACATTGGCTCCAGGAGAGCTGTCGGTCCAGAGCACTTCTCCGGAGTTCCTGTTCAGGCAGATGAAGCTGGGGGCTCGTTCTTCCGGGATTGCAATATGGCTTTCGTCCACACCATTTCCGGTGATAACAAACAGCAGATTGCCAACCGAAGTCACTGAGCAACTGCACATGTTGTGCTGGGATACGTTCAGATCCTTCATCATGTCGACGACCCAGATCACGTCGGCTTCTGTTTCATCGGTCAGCTTTTCTTCCACGAAAGGACTGTCATTCTGTCCGTCACGAAATCCCTCCGTGTCAAGGCAGACAACCTGACCGCGGCTACTGACGTACCACGCGCGTTGACCATCCACATAAGGCGAACAGCAGATTCCCTGATGCGGCCAGTCATGAACGCGGCCCGTGGGCAGCTTTTCATTGCTGTGCTGCCACAGAAAATCACCAGTCTTCTCGTCAAAACAGACGAGGCAACCGAGGTCTACAGAGCTTGGGTAACGTTTGATGTAGCCGTTGCCGTTATTGGTCCCGATGTAGACCTTGCCGTTGGCGACCACTGGATTGCCGTAGGTTTCTGAACCCAGCGGCATGGACCAGACCACGTTTTCACCACTCTCCACATCCCATTTTACGGGAATGTTTTTTCCCTCAGGCGTGTTGTTGCGTGAGTAACTACCGCCCCACTGCGGCCAGTCCTTCGCACCAACGTCCATCTTCGAGATCTTTTCAAGCGCCAACTTCGTTGGGTCCTCAGCCTGCACCTGCAGACCATTTGGAATTGCGGCCGCGGCAGCAAGAACACCCGCGACAATTGAGTGTCGGATTTTCAGCATCGTAATGTTTTCCTTGAATGCCTCTCGTCGCTGATCCCAGTTGACCTGAGGCTCAGACGAATCGAGTTGCCTGGTGAACGGTCAAACAGACTATTTATTGGGGGTTACCTGAACATTATCAATAAAGAATTCCGCATCTGTCGCATTGCCGAACAGACCGGGGCTGCCTTTCAGATTGGGAACATCATCCGTGGCTTCGATCTGCCAGTCACTCGGCTCCTGTGAGCCGCGCGGCCATACTTTACCGCGCAGAGTCACTTTGTCGCCTTCTGTACGACTCTGAAACTTCATGCTGTACCAGGTGTCTGCCTGCCACTCAAAATTCATGGTCTTTGCAAAACGCAGTTCCAGTCGTGCAGTCCATGATCGAATCTGCAACCGCTGTGCCCCCTGCAGGTCGAGGGTGTAGCGTTGATTGATCAGCCCCATGTCCGGCAGGCGATCACCCTTCTTCGTGGCCTTGAAATCAGCCTGAATTGTGTAGTCATGCAGGTCGGTCCAACCCATCCATGCCTGACTACGTGTTCCCTTGGGAATGGTGCTGATCTT
>JALQWE010000128.1 GCA_023258825.1 Planctomycetaceae bacterium
GCCAGGGTGATTGCGTGTCCGGTTCGGTAGTGAAAAAGCTGATTGTTCGTTTCGACGGAGCGAAACGCGACTATGGTGCAGCGGATCGGTGTGCTGTTGGAGCCCACCGCGGGCCTGCGTGTTCGGGGAATTTCACTTCGGAGAAAGACCATCCATGACTCTTCGCGGTTTGATTGCTGCTGTCCACACACCGTTTGACGCCAACGGCGAATTGGCGCTCGACGTGGTTGAGCAACAGATGGGCGTGCTGTTACGGCAACGCGTTCCCGGTGTGTTTGTGTGTGGCAGCACCGGGGAAAGTCATTCGCTGAGTCTGGAAGAGCGGTTTCAGTTGGTCGAGCGGTGGCTGCAGGTCAGTCGCGGGACGGATCTGCAGGTGATTGTGCATGTCGGTTCCAACAGCCTGCGGGATGCGCGTCATCTGGCAGCGCATGCGGAAAAGTCCGGTGCTGTGGCGATCTCGGCGCAGGCGCCGTCGTATTTCCGTCCGCGGAGTGCTGCGGATGTGTGTGAATGGTGCAGTGAGATTGCGGGTGCTGCACCAGCGACACCGTTTTACTTCTATGACATCCCCGTGATGACGGGCGTGAATGTGTCGATGCCGGATCTGCTCGATCTCGTGGCGACTCGCATTCCCAACTTTGCGGGACTGAAGTTCACCAACACGGACCTGATGAGTTATCAGTTGTGCACACGGGCCCATGGGGGGCGTTTTGACATCGCCTTTGGCGTGGACGAGATGTTGCTGGCGGCCTTGTGTTTTGGAGCACGGGGGGCCGTGGGCAGCAGTTACAACTTTGCCGCACCGATTTATCACCGCATCATCGCAGCTTTTGAGCGTGGGGATCTGGCAGAGGCGCGGGAGGAGCAGTTTCGTTCTGTGCAGCTGATCCGGATTCTGGCGGCGGCCGGCTACATGGCGGCGGCTCGTGAGGTGATGGGTTGGCTGGGAGCTCCGGTGGGGCCACCGCGGTTACCAAACGCCCGACTGGATGCGGCTGGCAGAGAACGTTTGAAAAATCAGCTGGATGCCTGTGGATTCCAGGCATGGATTCGGGAATGATGCGTGATATCGCCGTCCGCCGGGGGCTTTGAGTTTCCGGAAGGCGTTGCGGGGTCTGCTGGAAGTCGGTGGCGTTGCCGTTCCTGTTGAACTGCCGACTCGCTGAACGGAAAGAGTCACAGCCATGGTTGATCTGCGTACTTCACTGACGTTCGGCCGTCCGGAGCATCGTCCGGTATTCGCTGTCGTGCTGGTCTGGTTGCTGCTGACCGGGATGGCGGGGACTCTGAACGCGGACGAAGCGGATGGGGCAGTTCAGGACCGCGCGGCTCAGGTGGAATTCTTTGAACGTCAGGTGCGACCGATTCTGCAGCAGCGTTGTATGGAGTGCCATGCGGCTGCCGTTGCCGCGGAAAACGGCGATCTGAATCTGGAGACGATTGAGGGAATTGCGCTGGGTGGCAGCCGCGGAGCCTTGTTTTCTGAGTCGGCGGAGTCGGGCAGTCTGCTGTTGCTGGCGGTGGGTTACACGGATGGTTCGCTGCAGATGCCGCCGGCAGGAAAGATCCCGGCGGCTGAGATTGAGATTCTCACGCGCTGGGTGCGTGAGGGCGGCGTTTTGCCCGAGTACACTGTGGCCCCGCGTGCCCCGACGGACAGCATTGACTTTGCGGAGGGACGGAAATTCTGGTCCTTCCAGCCGCTGCGATCGGTGTCCGTTCCTGAGTTGTCCGGCGATCAGGCGTGGGGCCGTGGACCGATTGACGCATTTGTGTGGCAGTCGTTGCGTGACGCCGAATTGTCGCCGGGGCCCGCGGCTTCGAAAGAGATACTGCTGCGGCGCGTAACATTTGATCTGACTGGATTGCCACCAACGGTTGAGGAACGCGAGCAGTTTCTGGCGGATGAATCCCCACAGGCATGGGAACGTTTGGTGGATCGCCTGCTCGCGGCGCCTCAGTACGGTGAACGCTGGGCCAGATTCTGGCTGGATCTGGCGCGATACACCGACTTCACGCCGGACTGGCAGAGTCCGACGGATCGGGGGTGGTTGTATCGGGACTGGGTCGTGCAGGCATTCAACAGGAATCTGCCGTATGACCAGTTTCTGCGTCTGCAACTGGCGGCGGATCTGCAGCCTGACGCCGATCCGCAGGATCAGGCGGCGCTCGGCTTTCTGGGACTCAGCCCAACCTACTGGAAAGAGCTGCGGTTGGCGCCGGTGGTGATTGAACAGATTGTGGCGGACGAGTGGGATGAGCGGATCGACGCGGTGACTCGCACCTTTCTGGGACTGACCGTGGCTTGTGCACGGTGTCATGATCACAAGTTTGATCCGATTTCAGCGGAGGACTATTACGGGCTGGCGGGTGTCTTTGCCAGTTGCCAGCTGGATGAGCGTCCGTTGCTGCCGACGGCTGAAGTGGCGGGGGTGAAGGCGGCACGACAGAAGCTGCGGGAGCTGGAAACCACGCTGAAGGGACTTCAGGATCGTCAGGATACGGGTGCTGCGGCGGTGCAGCAGGAAATCCAGCAGCTGCGGGCGGCCAATCCTCATGTGGATCTGCCGTTCGCGCATGTGCTGCGTGAGTCCAGTATTTATGTGTTGCCTGAGGGGGATGAGTTAACGAAGCTGGACTATCGGGACGGTCAGGCTCGCGATTTGCCGATTTTTCGTCGGGGCAATCCCGGCAATCCGGGTGAACTGGTGCCGCGCAGGTTTCTGACGGTGCTCAGCCCGAATGAACCGCGACCGTTGAATGCCGGCAGTGGTCGCGGGCAACTGGCGCAAGCGATCCTCGAGGACGCTCAGGGGCTGATTGCGCGGGTGATTGTCAATCGGATCTGGGATCAGCATTTCGGGGCTGGACTGGTGCGCACGGTCAGTGATTTTGGAGTGCAGGGGGATCGTCCTACGCATCCGGAACTGCTGGAGTACCTGGCATGGGATTTTGTGCAGCACGGATGGGATCTGAAGCGACTGCATCGGGAGATTCTGCTGTCTGCCACATGGCAGCAGAGTTCCGGGTGGCGTGCGGAGGGGGACGCGCGGGATCCGGAGAACCGCCTGCTGTGGCGTGGGCCGCGGCGACGTCTGGATTTTGAGATGTGGCGCGATGCGGCTCTGCTGTCGACGAAGGAACTGGATCTTCGTGCGGGAGGTCCGGGGCGTCCTGTGGACGATCTGGCCAATCTGCGGCGTTCTTTGTACCTGATTGTGGCGCGGGAAGAGTTGCACCCGGTGCTGCGAATGCATGATGTTCCTGAGGCCAGTGCTCACAGTCCTCGTCGAGAACCCACCACGACACCGCTGCAGCAGCTGTACCTGCTGAATTCTCCCTGGATAGAGCAGCGAGCGACGGTGCTGTCGGAACAAATGGCAAGTCTGGAACCAGCCCAGGGCGTGCAGACGGTGTATCGCCGCCTGTTTGGCCGCGAACCGGATGAGCGGGAGCTGCAGTTTGGTCTGGCGTTTCTGCGACAGTCAGAGGGTGAGACCGAAGGAACGACCGACGCCGCAATTCCTGCAGCGCGCTGGCAGGATTACTGCCAGGCGCTATTCAGTGTGAATGAGTTTCATTTCGTGGACTAAGGTCGCTCAGGGCATCGTCGATCGCGGCGTGGTCGATCAGGACTGATCCGCATTGGCAATGAACCGATAATAGATGTCGGTTGCCCGATGCAGTTGGTCGACAGCAATCCATTCGTCTCGGGTGTGTGCCTGAGCGATGTCGCCGGGGCCAAACACGACGGCTGGAATTCCACCGCGTTCCACGCGCGAGGCGTGGGTTCCGAAGGGCACGCCGATACAACTGTGCGTCCCGTCGACGGCAGTGATGGAACGCATGAGTTCTTTGGCCAGCTGTCCATTCTGCTGGTCTCCCAGACCAGCGCTGAGGCAGTATGGGGCATCATGCTGAAGTTCGAAATCCAGGCGACTGGCCAGCCACTGGATGATTTCCTGCCGAGCTTCCGTTCCATCTTCGGCCGGAAGCAGACGTCGATCCAGATCGATAACGCAGCCATCGGGAACGACGTTCACGCTGCTGCCACCGGAGATCAGGCCGACGCTGAGCGTAGCCGGCCCGCACAACGGGTGTTCGGGGCGTGATGTGGGCAGCCATCCGGCGTAGTCTTCCAGCAGCGAGACCACTTTCGCCATGCGGTAGATGGCATTGGTTCCCTCGGATGGGCGTGAGCTGTGGCAGGCGCGGCCGGTGGTGCGAATCTTCCAGCGGACGGCGCCGCGGTGTGCGACCACGATGTCCAGCAGTGTGGGTTCGGCGACGATGGCGACATCCGGAGCGGCTGGGCAGAGTTGCGGTGGCTGATGCAGACCGGTCCAGCTGCCGATCAGGTGGTTAATGCCGAGGCTGGTGGATTCTTCATCGCACGTCAATGAGAGGACGACGTTGGGCCGGCCGGCGGGGCGTTCCCGATGCAGTCGAAGAACAGCGGCCAGCATGGCCGCCATGCCACCTTTGACGTCGCAGGAACCGCGACCATACAGACGCCCGTCCTGCTCGACCGGGTCAAATGGGGGAATGATCATGCCATCGACGGGGACGGTGTCCTGGTGCGCATCCAGCAGGACGGTGCGGGCGGCCCCGGGGGCATCAATCCGTGTCAGCACGTTGCAGCGTCCTGGCACAACTTCGATGGTTTCACAAGGCAGGCCATGTGCTGCGAGGAACTGCTGCAGCCAGTGCGTCACCCGTCCCTCGAAATAATCCGTGCCGGTCAGATCGCGTCCCATCGGGTTAACACTGGGAATCGCCACGAGGGCCTTGAGGATCGCTACCGGATCGGTCAGCTGTTTCAGAGCATCTGGAGTCATGTGTGGAGCCTTTGAAGAGCAATCAGGTGGGATCGGTCAGGGGCTGATACGGGGCCAGGCGATGAAGAATCAGTGGTCCCATTCGAGTGGTTCGATCGATTCGCCATCGTCGATTTCGAGACGGCAGGGGGGCAGGCTTTCAATGAACAGTCGGCCATAGCTTTTTGTCAGCAGTCGGGGATCGAGGATGACCACGCGTCCGGTGTCATTGCGGTGACGAATCAGGCGCCCGAAGCCCTGCTTCAGTTTGATGATGGCTTCCGGTGTCTGGTAGTCTCTGAAGGGGTTGCCGCCGCGGGCCCGGATCTGTTCGAGTCTCGCTTCCAGCAGCGGATGATCGGGGACACTGAATGGCAGGCGGGGAATGATCACATTCTGCAGGGCCTCGCCCGGCACGTTGACTCCCTGCCAGAAGCTGTCAGTGCCAAACAGAACCGCGCGTTCATCACTGCGAAATCGTTCCAGCATCGCGGAACGCGGCAGGCCTTTTCCCTGACAGTACAGCGAGAGATTGTTGGACGCCAGCCAGCCGGTGAGCCGTTCTGCGCAGGACTGCATCATGGAGTAACTGGTGAACAGGACAAAGGCACGTCCCTGAGTCTGCAGCACGTGGCGTTTGATCCGTTCGCAACACTGCTGTTCAAACGTCCGGGACTCAGTCGCCGGATCAGCCATGCGTGACGACAGGATCAGGCGGGCCTGTTTCTGGTAATCGAACGGGCTGCCCATCCGGATATCATCACCGGTGGTCAGACCGATGCGTGACCGAAAGAACTGAAAATCCTGTTTTCCGGTGGCCAGCGTGGCACTGGCCATGATGACGGAGGGTGTTTGGTTGTAAAGGCCGTCGCGAAGGATGGAGCCCACTTCCACCGGCGCACTGAGCAGACTCAGCCGCTGATTCTGAGCCCCTGATTTTTCGAACCAGTAGACGGAATCCTTAACGGACTGTTTCATCCATGACTTCAGATTCTCCGCGAGCAGCTGGCACCGATTGGCCGCTGATTGCAGTTCGACCTGATTGGCTTCGTTGAGCGAGGATTCTGCGGCGTTGGCAATTTCCACGCTCAGTCGCAGCAGCGCATCTGACAGTGGGTTTGCAATTTCGACGGGGCGAGACAGGCGTCCATTGGGCTTGCACGCTGAAGTCGACCAGAATTCGAGTTCACTGAAGAATGTGCGAGCCACCATGCGGGCTTCGTGGGCCAGTTGCTGAGCGTTTTTGAGTTTATGCGTCAGCAGCAGTCCTCGCTGGGTCTGATCGTTATACAGTTTATTCAGCAGATACTCGACCTGCCCTTCGCTGACAGAGATTCCGAGGTGGTCGGCCGCAACGGATTCGACAGTGTGAGCTTCGTCGAAGATGACGGTTTCGTATTCCGGCAGCAGACTGGCACCATCTCGTCGCAGCGCAAGGTCGGAAAAGAAGAGAGCGTGATTAACGATCAGCAGGTCGGCATTCCAGACACGACGTCGGGCCGCGTAATAGAAACAGTCCGCGTGATGAGGGCAGTTTTTTCGCAGGCAGTCCCCATGATCGCTCTGCACTTCGTCCCAGACATCGCTGTTTGGTTGAAAGGGCAGGTCTGAGCGGCTGCCGTCGCGCGTGGTGGCCGCCCATTGTCGGATCCGAGCAAGTTGCCGTTGTCCGTCGCCTTCAAACATCGTCTTCTGCTCTGCTCGCTGAGCGGCTTTTTCGGCGCGTCGCAGACTGATGTAATTGCCGCGTCCCTTAACCAGGACGGCGGAAAACTCGACGGGCAGTACAGCCTGCAGAAAGGGAATGTCGTGCTGAATCAACTGTTCCTGCAGACTGATGGTGTGAGTCGAAACGATGACGCGATGCTTGTTGCCTTTTTCGTCGTCGTCTGAGGTGGTTTTGCCAGCTCCGGATTGCGCAGCGAGGATGGCTGGAATGAGATAAGCGAAACTTTTACCGACTCCGGTTCCCGCTTCGGCAATCAGGTGGCGCTTCCGCTGGATCGCTGATTCAACGGCCTCGGCCATGGCCAGCTGTTCCGGGCGCGGTTCGTACCCTTTCAGGCGGCGTGAAATCACACCGCCGGCACCAAGGATCGAAGCCACTGTGTGAGGATGATCCGTCATGGTTGGCTGTCGGCCGGCTTTCCGGAACCTGCGTGACTGAGCAGTTCCTGAACAAGGGGAATGATAAAGAAGGAGACGGTACCCAGCAGGATCAGCCTGTCCAGATCAAATCGTGTAAATCGATCGCGACTTGTTCCGGTTACCAGTTGGATGGCTGCACCGTAGTCGTCTCCGAGCGTGGGGATGGGAACGGTCAGTACTGACACTTTCTGATAGCGTGTCGACGCTTTTGCACCCATTGAAATCGGATCATG
The DNA here is from genome assembly GCA_023258825.1 of Planctomycetaceae bacterium. Taxonomy (GTDB): domain Bacteria; phylum Planctomycetota; class Planctomycetia; order Planctomycetales; family Planctomycetaceae; genus SXXK01. The sequence goes on from JALQWE010000128.1 coordinate 7,202, forward strand.
TCTGCTCCAGAGGTCCCACGCAAGAGTTGCTTCACGGGTGACGAACGCGCGGCGGATGAGTGTCGGGCAAATCAGAGTTTCAAATTCGTCCTGACCGCTACTGAGCGTAACCGTGAAGTCGCGGGTGTCTGTGCCCGCTGACTGGACCAGCAGAAATCTTACCGCCTGTGGAAATTCGGCCAGCCACGCTTTGGACAGCAAGTCCGGCTGACGCTGACTCTGAAGTCGCCGCAGCGTGTTGATCATCCGCATCACACACGAAAGTTTTCCGGCGGCCTCAATCATCAGCGATGGGCCGGTTGGCGGAACCTCCGTGGATTCTGAAGCAACGATCTTTCTCTGAGTTTCCTCAACTTCCGGATCGATGATGCGGGTGCCACGTGGCACCGAGTCGTCCGGGTCGGTGGCGGTCGGCGGAACTACGATCACGTCCGGCGATACTTGCGGCGCAGTCAGTCCCGTGGCCAGTTCATCAATATCCAGAAACAGCAGTTCCTCCGCCCCGATCATGATGATGTCGCCATGCCGCAAGCGACGCTCGATCGTCAGGATCCGACGATTCAGCATGGTGACCTTGCGTGCGCTGTGATTTGCCAGAAAGTACTTTTTACCTTCACAGCGAATGACGGCATGCACACGGCTGATCTCTTTTCCCTGCAGGTTGACGTGGGCCTGCCGAGACCGACCGATCGTGGTTTCACCGTCCTGCAACCGAAAAAACGGCGGCGGATATTCTTTTGTCAGTTTCTGAAGGAATGGCATTCGGCCCACCTGATGCGGAGTTGCGATGTCGCGAACTTGTAGTCGCGGAAATCGCCGCAATACCCCGACTGCAGACTCCGCCCTGATTCTGCACGCTTGTCGCAGAATGTATCGCACAATGCGGTCGGAACCAAATCGTTGCCCCGCGATTCCCCCGAATCCGAGGGTGTTTTCCAACCTCAGGCAGGTATTCTGAGGCGATCGCTGCCCAAGCCCTCGTCCTGCAATCGGTCAGCTCAATTGATTTCCAGTGAGAGCCGTCCTTTCGATCGACGCAATTGGATCCCAATGCTGATAATCGGGGAACTCAAGGGCGATTTTGATTTCTTCATCGGCACCTGACTGTTCCTGTCCCTGCGCGTGGTTGGCAGCCGTATCGGCAATCCCTACACTACCGGATACGAGGGCTCGGACTGCAGTTGAGGAATCCCGTCAGACGAGGATTTGTCAGACAGCGCAGAGTGTTGTCGCCCCGAACTACTCCCAACGCTGCCATTCCATGATGCCGGAGACTCTGATGAGTGCTGTTGTTCCGATGTCGCGATCAAGTCAGTGCTTTCCTGAGGCGAAGCACTTGTCCCGGCAGCCGCGATCATCCCGTTGGCACATTTCGGCACTGCGAAAATCGCTCCTGTGGGTCGGTTGCAGCCTGCTGGCGCTTCCATTCCACAGCTGCACTTTTGCCGAAGAGATTCCGGCCACTGCCAAAGCCGTTTCCGGGTGGTCCGAAAC
>JALQWE010000129.1 GCA_023258825.1 Planctomycetaceae bacterium
GAGGACAGCCTGGCGATTGGTGTTTTTGGAAGCGGCAGGGGGTGTCATGCGGGAACAGATGCTGCACGGGGAAGAGCGAATTCAGAGAACCTACGTGTTCAGAGTCTAGTCATGAATCTGTGATCAGAACAGGGAGGCGTTGCAAAGAATTTGTAAACAGCCCAGAGGAGAGCTCGGGACCCATGCCAGGACTGAGGTCTTGCCGGTGCGGGGGAGCGAGTGTGGGCGAACGGACAGTCCGGCATTGCAGAGCGTGGCGGCGGCAGGCCGGCGACGGTGGCAGTCTTCGGGATTGCCCGGGCCGGGGTTTTGCCGCGGGGGGATCCGTCAGGGGCGGTGTCGGTCTCCTGAGCCGTATGGCGAGAATTCATTGCTGCGAGAATTCATTTTCCGGTGCGGAAGACTGCCGATGGGTTGAACGGGACGGCCGGATCTGACAGAGTGTGTGGCCAGGAACGCCGGGCTCCGGGATTCCTGCAGATTTCTTCATCTCCTCATCCAGAAACGGGAGTTGATCGCTTGCACGCTGATCACTTTTCTCCGAGCGATTCGTCCGAGGTCAGTCAGGTTCCGTGGTATCGGATGCTGAATCGGTACCACTGGTTTGTCTTTGTCGTGGCGGCGCTGGGTTGGCTGTTTGACACGATGGACCAGCAGCTGTTCAACCTCGCGCGGCCTCTGGCGATGAAAGAGCTGGTGCAGTTGACGGACGAGGAGACTTCGGACATTCGTGCGAAGGCAGCGGCGGACAAGCTGTCTGAAGAGGCCGTTGAGTCGCGGGTGAAGGCCCGACTGGGGGACAAACAGAAGAAGTATGGCGGCTATGCCACGTCCATTTTTCTGATTGGCTGGGCCACGGGGGGGCTGATTTTTGGCGTGCTGGGTGACCGCTGGGGGCGGGTCAAGACGATGCTGGCCACGATTGTGGTGTATTCGATCTTCACGGGCTTAAGTGCGTTTTCCAAAGGCTTCTGGGATTTTGCCTTACTGCGATTTCTGACGGGGCTGGGTGTTGGCGGCGAGTTTGCTGTGGGGGTCTCGCTGGTGGCTGAGGTCATGCCGAGCAAGGCGCGTCCGCATGCTCTGGGGGCTCTGCAGGCCTTGTCTGCGGTGGGGAATATCACTGCGGCACTGATTGGGATGGTGGGGACGGACTGGAAAGTCATGTTCATGATCGGAACGGCGCCTGCGTTGCTGTCGCTGCTGGTACGACGCCGTTTGAAGGAACCGGAACGCTGGCAGAGTGTGTCCGCGACGGATGGTGTCGAGAAGCAACTGGGTTCATACGGGGAATTGTTTGGCAATCCTGAGCTGCGGTATCGGGCGCTGATTGGTTTGTTGCTGGCCAGTGCCGGTGTCATCGGTTTGTGGGGCATCGGCTTCTTTACTCCGGACCTGCAGCGCGAAGTGTTTCAGCCCGTCTTCAAAGCTCAGGGGCTGTCTGACGCCGACGTTGCCAGTGCTCTGAAACGCTGGTCCGGCATCACGTCGCTGGTGCTGAACATGGGAGCGTTTTTCGGGATCTACATGTTCAGTCACGTCAGTCAGCGATTCGGCCGGCGTCCGACGTTTGCATTCTGTTACATTGGCGCCATGCTGGCGACGATGAATGTGTTCTGGAACCTTGGAAAGTTCTTCGGGGTCTACGACATTCTGTGGATGGTCCCGATTATGGGTTTCTTCCAGCTGTCAATTTTTGGCGGCTATGCGGTGTACTTTCCGGAATTGTTTCCGACACGGTTGCGCAGCACCGGGACATCATTCTGCTACAACGTGGGCCGCTTCGTGGCGGCTCTGGGCCCGTTTACTCTGGGCGAGTTGATTGCGGGTGTGTATTCGGCGGACAATGGCTATGAAGGTGCGACAGGATTTCGGTATGCCGGTGTGACGATGTGTTTGATCTTTCTGATCGGCCTGATCGCCATCCCGTTTGCCCCGGAAACGAAAGACAAACCGTTGCCTGAGTAGCCGCTTCGGTGGTGCTGTGTCAGCGTTCGTTGGGTTGGGTGCCGTGAGGCAGGGTAGGGTAGATCCGTCCGGCCCTCGTTCGTGTTTGCTTGCCGTATATCGCGGCTGCAGCAAGACACGACGCTGCATGTGGGCGCTTGCACGCGGTGCATCAGCCGTGTGGTAAGGAAGTGAGACAGATGGGGACACTGCGAATCCGGGCGGACAGAAGGCTGGTGGCGGGGCTGTTGAACCTGTTGGTGCTGTGCCATCTGACACCGATGGTTTTCAGTGTGTCCGTCCGGGCTCAGGAGACCAGCACCACCGTGGGTCGGCCACCACAGCGACTTCCGGACACCCGCAGGCCTCTGGACCGGGCTCGTTTGGGGGCGGCGGGGTTGCAGGTGCTGGAATCGCGGCGGTTGCTGCTGGTCACCGACGTGCCTTTGAAGCAGGTGCAGGGAATTCCCGAAGCTGTTGACGCGCTCTTTGATCAGCTTCAGCAGAAACTGGGCGTGCTGGCAGCGGATGCGTCCGGAAAGGAGTTTCAGGTCACGGGCTATCTGATGGACGCGCCGGAGCGGTTTCAGGAAGCCGGCCTGCTTCCGGACGAAGAGTTTGTGATTCGGCATGGTCGGCATCTGGGATATGAGTTCTGGATGAACAACCAGGCGACGGACTACTACCGGCGGCACCTGCTGTTTCATGAATTTGTGCATTGCTTTCTGATGTGTGAGCACGGGATGCGAGATATCCCGCCGCTGTGGTACACGGAAGGGGTGGCCGAGTACTTTGCGACTCATACGGTCAATCCACTGCAGTTCGGTATCCTGCCATCGGGTGAGACAGGATTTGAGGGCTGGGGGCGAATCACGGAACTGCGTAAAACGGCGTTGCTGACGGATGCAACGGAGCCAGTGACTCTGGAGTCGATCCTGCAGCCAAAGAGTCGTGAATTCACATCGGAATTGCGCTATGCTCAGGCGTGGGGACTGGTGTGGCTGCTGCGAACGCATCCGCAGTTGCGACCGACCTTTGGGGAATTGAGTCGCGTGCGAACACGGCGGGAATTTGACACGGTGCTGCAGCGTCTGACGCCGGAACTGACTGTTCGCCTGAAAATTGTCTGGTTGCTGCTGCTTGACAGTCTGGAAGAGGGTTACGAGGTGTCGCATGCCTTTCCGGAACTGGATCCGAAGTGGCAGATCCGGGACGACACCAGCGACACGTCGGTGCAGATCCGAGTGTCTGCTGACAAGGGCTGGCAGGCCTCAGGGTTGTTCTTTTCAAAGCCGCTGGACATCACACTGAGCGGGTCGGGTCGATGTGCGGTGCATGATCAGCCGCAACGCTGGGAAGCCGAGGCGCAGGGGATCACGCTTGATTACGCACATGATCGACCTCTGGGCGAGTTGACCGCGGCGTTGGTCTCGCGGGATGGTCGTTCCGTGGTGCGGCGGATTCCGGTGGGACGTGGCTGTACGTTGAGTGTGGAAGCGAACACGGAACTGTGGCTGCAGGTCAATGATTCAGACGCGTCGCGCAGCGGGAATTCCGGAGGATTTGACGTGCAGATTGAGTTGAAAGCAGGGGGCAGGAACGAATAGTGCGGCTTGAAAAAAGGGGTCAGGAACCAATAGTGCGAAGCACCCTGCGGGCCATTTGGCTATCGGTTCCTGCCCCGTTTTTTCAAGCTGCTGACCTCTTTTCTGCCCTCGGGCGGGGATTGTGAGTGACAACGGGGCGGAGGTTTTGTTAATCTGGAGGCCCCCGGAAACGGCCATGTTTCTCAATTCCCACCTTGATCTCTGGTGATCCTGCCATGGCACCGCGCCTTTTTGCTGTTCTGCTGCTGTGTTGGTTGTCCTTCGGGACTGTGGCAGCGCAGGCGCAGCAGGCGGTGGATTTTGACAATGACATTCAGCCGATTCTGACTCGGTTTGGCTGCAACAGTGGTCCGTGTCATGGTAAGGCACGCGGCCAGGGCGGCTTTCAGTTGTCACTGCTGGGCTTCGATTCTCAGCAGGATCACGATGCAATTACCAAAGAGGGGCGCGGGCGACGGGTATTTGCCGGCAGCCCTGAGCAGAGTTTGATGATCACCAAGCCCACGGGATTGGTGCCTCATGGTGGTGGTCGACGTCTGGACCCCGCTGGTCCCGAAACGGCAACGCTGCTGCAATGGATTCGCGAGGGAGTTGCCCGGAAGGCGGAGGGGGCACCAACGCTGCAGTCAATTCGTGTGGAACCATCTTCAGTCACATTGCGTCCCGAGCAGACTCAGGCGCTACGCGTGACGGCGCTGTACAGTGATGGAAGTCAGCGGGACGTCACGCGTCTGACGGCCTTTCAGTCAAATGAAGCACCGATTGCGGCGGTCAGCGACACGGGGTTGATTACGGCAGGTAAAATCACAGGCGACGCGGCGATCATGGCTCGGTTCCTGGGACGGATTGCGGTGTGTGATGTGCTGATACCTCGTCTGGACGTGGTGCCACCGGATGTGTACGCCGCACTGCCACGACGAAATTTCATTGATGACCATGTCTGGCAGAAGTTGCAGCGGTTAAACATTGTTCCGTCAGTCGTGTGTGATGACGCCACGTTCATTCGTCGCGCCACGACGGATCTTATCGGGCGGATCCCCACGGTAGAGGAAGTGTCGGTATTTCTGGCGGACCCATCGGAAGACAAGCGTTCAAAACTTGTGGATCGGTTGTTGCTGGAACCTGAGTTTGCGGATTTCTGGGCCAACAAGTGGGTCGATCTGCTGCGTCCGAATCCCTACCGCGTGGGGATTAAAGCGGTCTTCAATTATGACCACTGGATTCGGCAGTCGTTTCATGATCGCAAGCCGTGGGATCAGTTTGTGCGTGAGTTACTGACGGCGCGGGGCAGTACGTTTCGTAATGGGGCGGTCACGTTGTTTCGTGACCGTCGTGAGCCTGAGGAAGTCACCACTCTGGTGAGCCGTCTATTTGTGGGTGTTCGGCTGGAATGTGCCAAGTGTCATCATCATCCCTTTGAGGTCTGGGGCCAGGACGACTTCTACAGCTTCTCTGCTTACTTTGCGCAGATTGGCCGCAAGGGGACGGGCTTATCGCCTCCGATCTCGGGGTCTGAGGAATTCTTTTTTGCGGGGACGCGGGGCAGTGTGAAGCATCCGGTCACGGGAGCCGAGATGTCTCCTCGGCCCTTGTTTGGAGAAGCTCCGGCGGCCGACAGTCATGAAGATGCGCGTGAGGCCCTGGCGGCGTGGATCACATCACCCGAGAATCATTTGTTTGCCCAGGTGATGGCCAATCGGGTGTGGGCGGACCTGATGTCACGTGGACTCGTGGATCCGGTGGATGATTTTCGTGCGACCAATCCGCCGTCGAACGGACCGCTTCTGAAAGCGTTGGGAGAACATTTCCGGGATTCCGGGTTTTCTCTGACTGAGCTGGTGCGGGTGATTGCCAATTCGCACGTGTATCAGTTGAGTTCTCTGCCGAACGAGACGAATTCGGGGGATACGCGAGCATTTTCGCGTCATTACCGACATCGGTTGCGAGCTGAAGTGCTGCTGGATTCGCTGAGTCAGGTGACCGGGATTCCGCAGGAATTTGAGGCCATGCCGCCGGATTCCAATTCTCGACAGATCTGGACTCATCGTTCGGACTCACTGTTTCTGGACACTTTTGGTCGGCCGGATCCCAATCAGGATCCACCGTGCGAGAGGACGACTGATTCAACGGTTGTGCAAAGTCTGCACCTGATGAATTCAGAAAAACTCTATGCTGAGGTGACAAGTGACAGGGGAACGGTCAAAACGCTGGCCGAAACTCAGAAAACAGCGGATGAGCTGGCGACGGAGTTGTATCGGCGTGTGTTTAGTCGTGATCCGGTCCCTGAGGAGCGACAGTTGGTCGAGCAGTTACTGGGGGTTGAGGGGGCTGGTCGGCGCCGGGTTCTGGAGGACCTGATGTGGGCCATGCTGAATTCTGCTGAATTTGTGATTCAGAATTAGTGTGGAAAGTTGTCTGCGGCTGTCAGGGAGATCAGAAGCCGCTCGAATGCCGGGACACGTTCTCTGCGGTTGCGGAGAGCGAGCGGATTTTTGATGGGAGAGATGCAATGACTTTGCTTCGACGATGCGACGGAGTAACTCGCCGCGATGCCATCCAGCTGGGCCTTGGTGGATTCTTCGGAACGGGGCTGGCTGGCGGTTTGCGTGCCGTTGCTGAGACTCAGCAGTCTGGTGGTCCGGCGCCGGTGGCGAAGAGCTGCATCCTGATCTGGATGGATGGCGGTCCGACGCATTTTGAGACGTTCGATCCGAAACCGGATGCGCCAGCGGAATACCGTGGCGAGTTTTCGGACATTGAAACAGCTGTCACGGGCGTGAGTTTTTCGGAGCACATGGTCAGGCTGGCGGCGAGTCTGAATGACTACGCGATGATTCGCTCAATTCGTCATGATCAGGGCAATCATGGAGCGGGCAATCACTACATGATGACGGGTGCGCCCCCGCGAATTCCGGTTGGGTGCGGTGCCTTTGTTAGTTTTCATCCCAGTATGGGTTCCGTTGTGGCTCGTGAACTGGGGCGGGACAATGGTTTACCGGCTTACTTCAGTATGCCGCAGATGTCACGTTCGGGGGGCCCGAATTTTCTTGGCGCACGTTACGCGCCGTTTGTGGTGGGTGATGATCCCAACAACAAGCGATTCAAGGTGCGGGATGTGGCGTTGCCGCGTGAACTGAGTGAGGTTCGATTTACGTCGCGCACGGATCTGCGGGCGAAGGTGGATCGCATGGTGCGGCTGCAGGATGAGGCTGCGGGCGATCCTGTTCTGGCCTTCGATGAGTATTTCCGTCAGGGGCATGAACTCGTGACGTCCCCGGAGGCGCAGAAGGCGTTTGATGTGCATCAGGAGCCGGATGCGATTCGGGACCGATACGGGCGGAACAGTTTCGGGCAGCGCTGCCTGCTGGCTCGACGACTGGTGGAAGCCGGTGTTCCGTTCATCACGGTGTATGATGGTGGCTGGGATCATCACAGCGATATTTTCGGGACGTTGCGAAAGCGTCTGCCGGAGTGGGACAATTCGGTGGCGACGCTGATTCAGGATCTGAAGGAGCGCGGCATGCTGGATTCCACTCTGGTCGTGGCTCTTGGCGAATTCGGAAGAACACCGAAGATTTCCACCTTATCCGGGCAGAGTACACCAGGTCGGGATCACTGGGCCAATGCGATGTCGGTTCTGATGGCAGGCGGTCGGACTCCTGGTGGTGCGGTCATCGGTGCGACGGACCGGAAAGGGTTTTCTGCGGTGGATCGCGTCCTGTCACCGGAAAACTTTGTGTCCACGATCTACCACAAGATGGGGATTGATCCGAACAAAGTTGTGTACACACCGGAAGGGCGTCCAGCTCATCTGGTCAGTGATCCCACACCGATTCGCGAGTTGATCTGACCGGGGCGGAATGTTGATGAACAGGTTCAGTGCTATCGTCCGGAGAAGGCTGTACTTGCTGGTAGTACTGCTGACCTGTGGGTTATGCAGTGCTCCGGTTTGGGGGCAGGCGAGTCCAGCGGTGGAGCGGTTGATTCCTTCCGGAGGTCAGCGTGGGACCACGGTCACGGTGCGTCCTGCGGGCAGTGTGGGTGATGGTGATATTCGCTGGGTGACGGACTCGGGACAACTCACGTTTGCACTGAGCGAAAAACGAGATACGGTGGAGATCAACATTGACCCTGCCGCGCGTCCCGGAGTTCACTGGGTGCGTGTGTGCAATGCCGTGGGGGCGACGGAATGGAAGCCGTTTCTGGTCGGAATTGTTCCGGAGATTTCTGAAACGGAGCCGAACGCGAGGCTGAGCGAAGCAATCGTTCTGCCGGGGCCCAGTGTGACGGCCAACGGAGTTCTGGAGAAGGCAAATGATGTGGATACGTATTCCGTCTCCCTGACGCGGGGGCAGACTCTGGTTGCCAGCCTGCTGGCGAATCGGATTCTGAATTCGCCGATGGATGCTGTGTTGCAGGTTGTGGATCGGCGAGGCACGGTGGTGGCGCAGAATGATGACGATTGCAGTTTCGATCCTCTGGTCACTTTTACGGCTCCGGAAGATGGACAGTGGTTTGTGCGGGTCTTTGCCTTTCCGGCGGCCCCCAACAGTACGATCGGATTTGCTGGCGGTGCGGACTATGTGTATCGGCTGACAATGACGGCCGAAGGATTTGTGCACCACACTGTGCCTCTTGTGCGGCAGGCTGGCAGCGGAGAGCAGCGATTTCAGCTGCGGGGCTGGAATCTGAGTGTGCAGGAATCGGTTCTGGGGCCAGGGGAGTCGACATTGGCGGGGCAGTTTGCAGTTCCCTGGACGGTTCATGAGACTGAGGAACCTGTGAATACGGATCCTGAGTCGGATGGTCCGCAGCGGCTGACCGTTCCTGTGGCTCGCAGCGGTCGAATTCAGTCGGCTGCGGCTGAAGATTTCGTGGTATCGGCGATGAAAGGGCAGTCACTGCTGATTCGGGCTGAGGTTCAGCGTTTTGGTTCGTTGCTGGATCCGGTGCTGACAGTGCTGGATGCCGCCGGCAAGGTGGTTCGCGAAGCAGATGACATTGATGGTGAGAATCCGGATGCGCAGCTTGAGTTTACCGCGCCGGAAGATGGAGAGTACACGATTCGAGTGCGGGACCGGTATCTGGCCCATGGAGAGCGATATTTTTACCTGCT
>JALQWE010000012.1 GCA_023258825.1 Planctomycetaceae bacterium
ACTCCTGCGCCAATAATTCAAACGGTTCCAGACCCACAGAAATTCGAATCAGCTCGTCACAGATCCCCGCCTCTCCCCGCTGCTGAGACGTCAGGAATCGATGTGATGTTGTGGCCGGATGCGAAATCGTCGTTCGAGCATCGGCCAGTGTCGGCGAAAAGGGGATCGTCGGCAGGTTCCGAAGAAACTCATTCACGCTCTGAAACCCCGTCCCCGCCAATTCCACCGAGATGATGCCCCCTGTGCCATTCGGATACAGACGACGAGCGGTCTCCACAGAACGATGATCCGACAACAGAGGATAGTACACTCGTCGTACACCCGGCTGACCCGCCAGAAATTCCGCCAGTCGCCGAGTAGTCTCGCACACCTGCTTCATTCGCAGCGCCAGAGTCCGCAGCCCTCGCTGCGTCAGCCAGCTCTCAAATGGATTGGCGTTCTGCCCGAAAATACTGGCTGTCTCCCGCAACGGTCGCACCAGCTCCAGCGCCCCCGCAGCGACCCCCAGCATCACGTCCCCATGCCCATTCAGATACTTCGACGCACTGTGAAACACCAGCGCCGCCCCCAAAGCACAGGGCCGTATCAATTCCGGTGTCGTAAATGTCGAATCCACAACCACCGGCACCGTTCCCGCACAATCCACAATCGCCGGCAGATCCGCCACTTCCAGCAACGGATTGGAAACCGTCTCCACCAGCACAACTCGTGTCTCGCGCCGAATCATTGCCCGCAACTGCTCAGGTCGGGACACATCAAAGGCCGTCACCGTCACTCCCAGACGCTGCATTCGCGACGCCAGCTGCAGAGTTTTGCCATACAGCGAACTCGCCACCAACACATGGTCACCAGCGGCCAGCAGGGTCAGAAAAATACTGCCAATCGCTCCCATGCCCGAAGCAAAGACAGCGCCGGCTTCCGCGTGCTCCAGTCGAGCAATCGAGTCGGCAAGGGCCGAATGATTCGGGTTACTGTCCCGAGTGTAAATGTCCCCCGTCACCTCACCGGAATACAACTGCTGCAGAACATCCAGATCCGGCACATCAAACGCCGTCGTCTGAAAAATCGGCGGAGCACTCGGAGTTGTCATCCCTGACACCGGATGACCCATTCTTGAACTTTCCGCGTCCGACACAACCACACCTCAATTCAACCAGATCTCTGCCACATCTGATGACTGCCACACCGCAGACAGAATTCCACCGCCCCGATCTGCTCCGCTAACGACCACGGCATCACGGGTCGAGTAAAGCCTTCAGGCATGCGCCGGAAAATCCGTATAGCCCCGCGGTCCGTTCGGCGTGTACCAGTCAGACATCGGTGCAGGCGGTGCCAGTTCCCACCCGTGACGAAATCGTTCCACAAGGTCCGGGTTGCTGATAAACGGACGCCCGAAAGCAATCATGTCGGCATGCCCGGCCGCTATCGCTGCATCAGCCCGTTCCTGCGTGTAACCGCAGTTCCCCATCAACGGACCACTGAACACCTGACGAAAATCCGCCAGCGTCATCGGCTGACCAAGACCATGAAAGCCGAATTCCAGACCGTCCATCACATGCAGCCATGCCAGCCCCATTGGCTCCAGCACGCCCGCCGCATGCAGAAACTGCTCCCGAAAATCCGTGGACCCCATGTCGTTGAACATGCCGTTGGGCGAAAGACGCACACCAATTCGTTCCGCCGGCCAGACCGTTGCCACCGCCGACACCACCTCCTGCAGGAATCGCGACCGATTCTCAATCGATCCCCCATAACCATCCGTGCGCTGATTTGTCTTTGACTGCAGAAACTGGTCGATCAGATAGCCATTGGCCGCATGCACCTCCACACCATCAAATCCCGCCCGACGTGCCCGCTCCGCAGCCCTGCGATAGTCCTCCACAACCCGCGGGATTTCCGCCGTCTCCAGAGCTCGTGGCACTTCATAGGGCTGTGCGCCGGCCGGAGTGTAATTGTGAGTTCCATCGATCCGAATGGCCGACGGCGCCACACACGCCCGCCCGCCATGAAAACTGCTGTGTGATGCCCGGCCCATGTGCCACAGCTGCAGAAATATCACACCTCCAGCCTGATGAACGGCCTGCACCACCTGACGCCAACCCGCCTCCATCGCATCCGTGTAGATTCCCGGCGACTCATTCCAGCCATTGGCCTCTTCAGAAATCGTCGTCGCCTCAGAAATCATCACTCCGGCCGACGCTCGCTGCACATAGTATTCAGCCATCAGCGCATTCGGAATCCGCTCCGCACCAGCCCGAGCCCGTGTCAGTGGCGCCAGGACCACTCGATTCTTCAACGGCAAGCCCCGCAACGAAAACGACGTCAACAACTCTCCGGACATATCTCTCTGCACCATTCACAAAAGGAAAACACGACCAACAGTTCACACAGCCTACCGAACTCACCCGGTTCTGGCACGACACTCCAGACATTTCCCCGACAATTGCACTGCACCTTCCCCGCTCACCCCGCGCGCACACTCAACTCACCCAATACTCACAGCCGCCTTGCCCCAGGCCACACACACAGACACATCCGACTCACTTCCAGGATAACCAAGCCTGAGCCATTGCGCGTCCCAGCCAGAGTGTTCCGGCTGTTCCCAGATGCTGCGTTTGATGAGGTGCCGTGGCCGTGGAAATGATCAACACGCGCGGGTCCACTGCAGCAATCTCTTCCAGATCCCGGTTCACCTGAGTGACATGTTTCCACGTCGGCTCTGAAAACTGCTGGCCGATCAGCCATCGTAAGTCCGGAGCCCCAAGATCCTGTCGTGTCTGACGAATCAGCGTTCGCATCAACTCCGCATTTTTCGCGGCATAGGGACCAAACCAGGTGTCGTTCTCTCCGGTTTGCCAGAACACCCCTCCCAGCTGACACCGGTAACCACGCTGCTCAAGATCCCGCTGCGCTCGGCGAATACTGGCCACAAACTCCGGATACAGGTTGCGATGCACTTCGCTCGTTCCTTCCGGCAACCAGTCCGGCCCCTGCGCTCCACTGTCCGTAAACTTCAAAATCGCGATGCCGGTGTTCGCCGGCATGCCCCGTCGCAACTCTGCCCCCAAGGCCAGCTCCGGACCAAACGTCCCCTGATATCCCGTCAAACCCAGTGGCTCCCAGTCCCGCGAAACACGGACCCCACCACCCAGCGAATATCGATACAGAATCCCGGGCTGGTCCTCACTGAGTGCCCCGAATTCCGGAAAGTCGCTCAGCTGCGACGCAAAGGCGCCCTCCCCCTCAGCACCACGCTGTCCCGCCAGCACAAACAACTGCACCGTCCCTCCAGCCTCCACCGGAAGCTCCCCACGAAATCCGCGATCCTTTTCCTCCGGTGCTACCCCCTGGTCGCGCAGCCACGCATCCGCAAAGGCCTGCCCCAACTGCAACTGGCCCTGAGTCCCGAAGTGATAGTGCGGCTGACCACTGCCCATCACCTCAAAGGCCAGATGAGATGTCGGTACCCAAATCGTCTGCGAATCCCGGCTGAGCACCCGCGATTGCTGGCGAAATAACTCGCCCAGCTGCGTTCGATGATCCATGCCCCAGATGCCCTTCTCACTGACTTCCCCGATGTACCACTTCAGCTGCGGCAGACCCAGGTCCAGACGCAACTGACCGATCAACCGCTCCAGGCCCTTCGCATAGTTCGGCACCAACCCGCGGTCCAGCATGTCGTTCTCGCCCTGGTGCCACAGAACCGCCTCAACCCGGTACCGCAACCCCTGCTGCTCCAGCGACTGCAGCGACTCCCGGATCAATTGAAGAGTTTTGGGATACAACCGCAGTCCGTCATCCGGAGCATCCGGGTTCCAGTCTTTCGCGACTGTCGTGCCCCCCACCGCCGATTTGATAATCGCAATCGGCCCCGAACTGTACTGCCCCACTCGACGCGCAAAAGTAATTTCCGGCCCAAAACTCTCCAGCGGTCGCAACGCTTCCCAACCCTCTGATCGCCGCCCCTCATGGCCCAGCAACCATGCAAACCGCACGTCCTCCTGCGGCACTCCTGCCCCCCGAAACTCAGGAAACTCATCGATCCGCTCGGCATGCGCATCCGCGCCCACCATGTTGCTCTGCCCGGCCATCACAAACACACGAATGACGTCGTCAGCCCCACGACAACAACAAGTTGTCACCGGAAGACTGATTCCGGCCAGCAGCCAGCAGATCAGTTGTCGTATTCCTGTGCGGGTCTTCATCATCTCAAGTCTCCGGTGCGCAGTCCCTGTCACCCTGTCCCTGTGGGAAGGTTGTCGTGAAGCCCGAGTCTAGCGTGTTCCTGCCGAAAACTCGCCCACGCAACCCAGGCCCCTCAAAAAACACCGCCGGTTGCTCTCGCGACTTCCAAACCCGCTGTTCCCACGAATGAATTTCTGCCTGCACCACATCAAATCAACCCCCGCAGCACTCAGCGACAAAAGCCATCGCCCTTGTGGTTTCAGGCCCCGCCTTGCGATTGTGTCCACGCCAGGCGACACTTCCAATTCCGGAAACGTCATGCGTGACGTCCTCGTCAGCCATCACACCAAATCGTGCCCATGGCTGTGCGCCGCTCAGTACTCTGAACCACAAACAGATGATGCCCGCAAACCCCGCTCTGATTCTTGGTATTGATGGTGGTGGAACCAAAACCGTCGCGTGGCTCAGCACTGCGGATCCCGATGGTCCACTGCTGGGTCAGGGCCACGCCGGCCCATCCAATCAACGCGCTGTGGGCCCGGTACTGGCCACACAAAATCTGGATCTCGCCGTACAACTCGCGTTCGACAACGCCGGGCTTGAACGACAAACTGTCCCGGCTGCCTGCCTGGGACTGGCCGGCGCGGACCGCCAGGCCGATCGTCAGGTGGTGCTGCAATGGGCCGAACACGCCCGCCTCGCAGAACGCGTTCGAGTCGTCAATGATGCGGTTCCCCTGCTGTCTGCCAATCACGGCTCCGGAATCGGCGTCGCTCTGATCGCCGGCACCGGCTCACTCGCGTGGGGGCGAAATGCCGCCGGTCAGACCGCTCGCTCCGGTGGCTGGGGCTATCTGCTGGGTGACGAAGGCAGCGCATTTGCCCTGGGCACCGCCGCAATCAAAGCGGTCGTGATGGCCGCCGATGGTCGCTCCAGCGACACCACGCTCCGCGATCCTCTGCTGCAGGCCCTGCACATCTCCAGCACCGCCGATATTGTCACCGCGGTCTATTCCGCCGACATCCCCCGCGCTGTGATTGCCGGACTGGCCCCACTGCTCTTTCAGCCCGAACACGCCGCAGACGTGGCCGTACAGTCAATCCTGCAGCAAGCTGCAAATGACCTCGCCACCATGACCATCTCTGTCGCTCGTCAACTGCAGCTTGTCGCCCCGTTTCCACTCGCACTCACCGGATCCGTTCTGCTGCACCAGCCTCAATATCGTCAGGCCGTAATTCAGGCAATCACCGATCTCAGTCTGGCACCTCCACGCGTCTCCGTTGTTCCGGATGCCGTGGCCGGTGCTCTGCAACTCGCCCGAGACCTGCTGCTGTCACCCTGATCAGACACAACTCGTCAGTGACACTCTGCACAGCATGCATGACGCCCCGGGAAGGCCATGGTTCGGGAAAGCGATGTTCCACCTGAACCAGCCTCACCCCAACTCACACATCTCAGCCCCACGCATCGCAACACGGGCACGCGCCGTTGCCCTGCTGTGTCACAGCCGCAGAAAAATTCGACTGCGGTACAGATACAACAACAGCAGCCATTCCGCCGCCAGGACTCCCACGGCCAGCACAACCTCGCCCCAGGCACCACTCAACCGTGCGATCCCCGACAGAAAAAAAGCCGCGATCGCATCAAAATCCACAAACCGCGGCACCACATAGATCGTGATCGCGTTCACTCCTATGACCGCCCAGAAAAACGCCCAGCGGCGAAATCCCATGACGTCTATCACGAGGTAAAACACCGACAACAGCAGCAGACTCCAGCCCGCAGCCACCAGCACAAACGAACTGGTCCAGAGGTTCTTGATGATTGGAAACACCACGCCCCACGAGTAACCCGCTGAAAGTAATACGCCCCCCATCAGACACAGCCCGGCAAATCGCACCCACCCGGATCGGTCCGTCCGTAACCACAGGCCCGCCAGACATCCCAGCAACACGGTGGAAACTGCTGGAATCGTCGACAAAATTCCCTCGTTATCGCCATCACCATACCACTGCGCAGGGATTCGACCTGGTAATAAGGCCCGATCCACGTAGCCTGCCAGATTCCCCGCTCTGGAAAAATCTCCCGCAAGGCCTCCCGGTGCCGGCACCAGCGTCAGCAACGCCCAGTAACTCAACAGGATTCCGGCAATCGTCGCAATCAACCCGCGAACACTCAGCTTCAGAAACAGCACGGCAGAGATCCCGTAACACAGCGCAATGCGCTGCAGGACGCCGGGATATCGCAACTCACCAAATCTGAACTGCAGCAGGCCGTTACAAACCAGCCCCAGAAGAAACAGCAAAGCCGTGCGTCGCAGGATCCGCGACCACGCCTGCGACGGCTCCTGTTGATATCTGCTCAACGAAAACGGGATCACACATCCCACCAGAAACATGAACAGCGGGAAAATCAGGTCGTAAAATCGAAATCCCGCCCAGTCCACGTGCTCAAACTGCAGCTTCAGGCGCGCAGCGTTCACTGAAGTCGACCGCTCCAGCAGCTTTGTGGCCAGAACATCTCCGCCCACAATCCAGAACATGTCAAAGCCCCGCAACGCATCAATAGACAACAGCCGCTCACCCGTTCGCTCACCTGCTGCCGCCTTGCCGGTTTTCCGGCCCCCACCCTGTGCTGCCGCCACTCGCCTGCTCTCCTCTCTCAGAATCCCCGCTGCGATCGAACAGCCAACGCCATCAACGTCGCTGCCTGTGCGCTTCCTACTGCAACTCCACGCCCAGAGCCCTCATGAAGAACTTCATGTCCTCCCAAACCTGCTTCTTGGCCGCCGGATTTCGCAGCAGATACGAGGGATGGTAGGTACACAGCACACGAGATGCGCCGTACTCGTAAAACTTACCCCGCATCTTTGAAATCGCCGTGTCGACCCCCAGCAGGTTCTGCGCCGCCACTGCACCCAGACAAATAATGAACTCCGGCTGCACCACATGAATCTGTGCCTCCAGAAACTCCCGACAATTCGCCGCTTCCTGTGGCAATGGATTCCGATTCCCCGGTGGACGACAACGCAGAATGTTGCAAATGTACAGATCCTCACGCCGCAGTTGACTGGCTGCCAGAATCTTGTTCAGCAACTGCCCCGCCGCCCCCACGAACGGCTCGCCCTGCTCGTCCTCTTCCTGACCGGGTGCCTCACCAATCACCATCACCCGCGCAGTGGCACTGCCCACCCCGAAGACCGTTTGAGTCCGTCGGGTGGCCAGCTCAGGACAACGCTGACAACAAGCCACCGCCGCTTTCAATCCACACAACGCCGCCTCGCGCGCTTCCCGCGTGGAATGCTCCCGCTCCCGAATCTGCTGCACTTCCGGCAGCAGCTCCGGAGGACGCACGGATGACGGATGCAGATCGTCGGCATCCAGCAGACCCGGCACACGCCGCAATGGCTTCACTGCACTCGGTACCGGAGCCGCTTTTGCCGGCCGACGTGCCAAACCCGGCGTTCCGGAAACCGGTTCCGCAACCGTCACTGCATTACTGCTTCCAGCCACCGCCGCAGACGATCCCCCGCGTGCCGCAGGGACTTTTTTCCGCGCAAGATCCACCTTCGGAAGATGCGTGACCCCCACACCGGTCAGATGCTTCAGCAGCTGCGCCATCGCTCGCTTATTACTCATAGTCACACCCGTCAGCAACAGAGAACGCGCGGCCCTCGCCGTGTTTTTCTTTACTCACCACCACGCCCCACCTTGCCATCCTGCCACTCCGGGTCCCGCAGTTTACCCGAATGCCGCTCCCCCACAAATCCAGCCCGCCCCGTCCTCTGCCGCTGCCAGCCAGACCAGATCGGCCACTGTCAGTCATCGCTCCGCATCACGCCAGATCAACACCAGCAGCAACAGCCCCAGCAATGGCGCCAGACCCACCAACCCCAGCCCCAGATCAAATGACCCCGTCTCGTCCACAACACGACCAAACCACTTCTGAGTCGGCGAGGACACCAGCCAGCCCACCGCCCCAAGGAGGCCCGAGGCCTTGCCCAGATGTCGCTCACTCACTTCCTGCGCCATCGAATAATAACAGGGAAATAACCCCAGCGAGCCCGCAGCAACAATCAGCAGTGTGCCATACAGCATCGGCCCGGCCGGCAGCATCGCCGCCACTGTCGCCAGCGCCGTGCATCCGCCACAAATCGCAAAAATAAGCACCCTGGCCCGCTGAGCACGCATGCCCCGGCGCGCCAGATACAACGCCGCCGCGCCCGCACACAAACAACCAATGTCGGCCGCCACAAAGTACAGCGAATTGAAATACAACGCGGTGGATTCACTGACCCCACGCCCCTCCTGCAGAAACTTCGGTAACCACGCCCGGATCAATTGCCATGTCATGTTCAGAAAGATGACAACCGGTACCAGCGCGTAAAACCTCGGATTCGTCAGGCATTCCAGCAACCAGTGTCGCTCCGCTGTTTCACCCGCCGTCCGGATTTCGACAGATCGCGGCACAGTTGCCGCCGGCAGATCACTCCGCCGCACAGAAATCAACCACAGCACTGCCCACACTACCCCACTGGAACCAATCAGCACAAAGGGAAACCGCCAGACGCCCGCCTCGTTACGCCCACCCACCAGTGCCAGAATAATCAACGGCGTGATGATCGCCCCCAGAGCCCCTCCACTCTGCAGCACGCTGTTACCCATCAGCCGCTGACTTCCCGTCTGCAGCGTCTGAGTTGTGCGGAGAGCACACGGCCAGTGCCCGGCTTCAAAAAATCCCAGCAGCAGACGACACACCAGCAACGAACCAAAGCCCTCACAAAACCCCGTCAGCACACCAATTCCCGACCAGGCCAGCAACACCAGCGGATACAACAGCCGCACCGAAAAACGGTCTGCCAGAATTCCGAAGACCAGCGAACCCGCCGCAAACGCCGTCCCAAATCCGAATTCCAGATCCCCGTAACGCTCATTACTGATCTGCAACTCTGTCGTGATGCGTTTGGAAAGCACCGACAACGCCTGCCGGTCCATGTAGTTCAGCATCGTCGCCAGCAACAACAGAATACTCACCCACCAAACCCATACCCCCGACCGACGCGAGGGCGCAGCATCCACAACCTCAGCATCACGCGTCCCCCACGTCTCCGCCTGATCGCTCCCGGTTTCATCCGCCATGTGTTGCTTTCCTGCTGGATTCCCACTCGGATGCCCCCTCAACAGAGACCCCGCCATAGCCCATCCCACAGAATAAACAGCCAACGGGCCAATGAAAACCGGATCCCCTGAAACAGTTTCCGCAAAATTCCACCGCACACGAAGCCAACACTCCCGAATGCACCGGATATCACCGCCGTAACACGCCTGACAACTGGAGAAGAGAAACGGCCCGCCAGTTTTCATTTCTCCCGAATTTCAAGCCCCGCCGCCAATCTTCGAAAGTCCGCCTCTGCCGGAGTGATAGGTTTCTGCATGAAGCTTTCTCCGCCTTTGCGTTGTGCTGAGTGTTTCCCGCCCGTTGATGCCTTCTTCATCAGGAAATTTCCGTGAGCAAAACCAGGCCGTTTCTGATTGGCACGGCGCTGGGTGCTTCGGCGATGTTCTTCTCGCTGCAGTACCACGTTGTGCATTCTCCGACCGGACTTCAGGTCGTACCCCGATCGCCTCAGCAAAGCATCGGACTGGCCTACGCAGATGTGCGTAGCTGGAGCCCCAGCCAGTGGGCCGACCGCCCGGAACTTGCCCGCGCACTCATGGCCAACGGCTCCGGCGAGCTGATCGCCAGCTCCGTAGTCGACTCCCTCAGCGGTGGCTCATCCGAGGATTCCACCACGCTGGACGAACTCCGCAGCTTTCTCAATAAGTCTCGCGTCGACCTCGTCCGGTCCACACTCGCACCCTCCGGCAAAACCAACCCCGAAGACTCCGCCAGTCGTGACTCCACCACGAACGATCACGAAGATCTCGGGCAGCCCATTCCGTTCCCCTCGGATGCCGGTTCCCGGCCAATCGCCGACCCTTTCCAGCGACGCTCGCCCGCGGCTTCCAGCGATCAAAAGCCTTCGCGATTTTCCAATACGGAGGTCCTCGAAGGCCTCGCACAGCCTCGCAGCAAGTCCTCTGGAAGCCCCCGAGGAAATTCGCTGATCGATCAGGCCCTGGAGGTTGAGCGAAAAATCTTCGGTGATCAGCAGGATTCACAGGAGAACTCTGCTGCGCCCGAAAGCACCAGCAGAAAATCGCCCGCCCCGCTGTTCGAAGAGGTCACTACGGCCCTGGAGAACCAGGCACAGCAGATGCTGGACGAAATCCGTAATTCTGACGCCGCACGGTCCACCGTCGCTGCCAGCGTGGCCCCCCCGGCCAACTTCAGCCGCAGTACTACCCGGACAGAACCGACAACAACGGCCACACCAGAAGCTCCGGTTTCTGTCACCGATGATTTCGATCCCTTCCTTGAATGATTCCAGGGGAATGATGCGGCAGACGGGCTCTGATCCACTGCAGCACACTGCGTTGCGATCCCCGTGTGTCAGCGCCCCAGCAATGTCAGCTGCATCATCCCACACGCACCGGTCTGGATGTTTATGACAAGCCCCGAGCCCACGGTTCTTCCCGGACGCTATCGCCACTACAAGAATCGTGACTACATCGTCCTGGGCGTTGCTCGCCACTCCGAGACCCAGGAAGAACTCGTTGTCTATCGCACTGACTACGGCGACCGATCACTCTGGGTCCGGCCGAAGGCAATGTTTGTGGAGCAGGTCCTTGTTGAGGGCCGAATGGTGCCACGCTTCCGCTACGTTGAAGACTCACCCGCCTCGACGTAAGCAGTCCCGGGACGAACTGCGCCCCGAAGTCTGAGCGGAACTGAGACGCACCGGCTTACCTCGGCAATGACTCCCTGAATTGTCGCCTGCTGAATTGCCCCTGCAAACATCTCGCCCGCTTCAGAAACTTCTCCAAACCACCACGACCAGGATCGCTCCCCTGCTTCAGGCGCAGAGATTGCCGAAACTCTACGGCACACTGCGGCCAACACCCTCAAATTCCGTCCCTTCCGCCAACGAGTCAGCAACCGGGACGGGGTTTTTCGATAGAACTCCAGCTTGAGTCCGCACTCCGGATCGCGGCGCGCCCCATGCATGGGTTTACCTCTGACGTCCATTGCAGGGGACACAGCCCGCACGTGCCGCTGCCGAACCGGAACTCGGACCGAAAGGAGACGGAAATGTCCGAAACAGAATTTCTGGAAATCCTGAAATCCAGCATCAACGAACTGCTGCGCTGGGTTGGATTCGGCACACTCACGGGGCTGGCAGCCAAGGCCATCATGCCGGGCCGCGACCCTGGCGGCGCCATCACAACGGTCCTGATCGGTATCGGGGGAAGCGTGATTGGCTGCGGAACAGCGTTGTTCTTCTGGCGCGATGCTTCGATTGATCCAATCAGCGTGAAAGGCTTCTTTGCCGCGGTCTTTGGCGCCTTTACGCTGCTGTTTTTCTACCGACTCCTTTCCGGGTCCTTTCTGCGCGAAACCAACGGCGAAGAAGATCGCTGGTTATATAAGGTGAAAAAACGCCTCCGCAAACGTCAGGTTCTGGAGGAAGTCCTGCGAGACGCCCTCTAGCGAACGCCCGGCAACAGGATCAGTCCATGGAGGCGAGCCCTGGGATGGTGAAAAGATGTCAGGTCCGCAGATCGTCGCGTTTCGCTCCGTCGAAACGAACATCCAGCCTTTTCGCAGCTGGAGTCGACACTCCAAATCCTTTTGCCTCATCAAGCTGCAATTGCCGTGGCAACTCTCAGTTTGCCGCCGTGTCGCCATCCCAGGCGAGCCCTGCATCCGACGCCGTTAGCTTCTGGCGTCGTGGTTGAAAATCGAGCGGCCGGGGTAGCGTTCCGGGAATGCTTGCAGCTGATCAGGCCCGAGAGCCCCGGGGTGCGGACCTGGCAAGCCCCGATCACCTGAACAGATTATCAGTATCACGTGGGCCGATTGCAAATGTACCGGAAATCGCCCGAAACCGGCGTCAGAACTGGTTTGGGCGCCTAAAATGACTCCCCCACGTCTGCGATTTCCTCCGAAACCGGCAATCTGCTGTTGAAGCTTGAATTTCCAGACGATATCCTGCCCCGTTTCCCTTGAAACGCTGCAGGAAACTGCGCGCTGTCAAAAAACTGGCTGTGGAATACGACTCTGCAGTTTGATTTTTGTCCCTGGCACTAGTCCCAAGTCATGTTGTTCGGCGATCCCGACAGATGATTCACTGGATTTTGGGTGTTGATTCGGGGCGGGGACGGTCGACATTGTTTGATCGTCTGAAGATGTTGGGACTCACACTGGCGGTGGCGCATTGGTCAAAACCTTCAGTAAGTCGTTTGTCGTAAGATGTATTCAGCTCGGATGGTGTGGGGCTATCGAGTCCAAAGCCACGGGTTGCAGTTGATGATATTCCGGAGCCGGCAGGCGCCCGATTGTTACAAGTTTGTGTTTTTTTAGGGTTTTTCCAATGTCGGAAGATCTGCTTTTGAAGGTGGAGCGTCGCGTGACCCCGGGGTCAACGGCCACTCGTCATGTTCGTGCCAAGGGCCGTGTTCCAGCGAATTTGTACGGATTTGGAAAGCCCGGTGAGTGTATCTCCATTTGCGGCGAAGCGGTGGAAAAGCTCGTGGCAACACGATCCTCTGTCGTTGATGTGGAACTGGACGGCACGGTCGACAAGGCTGTTGTTCAGGAACTGCAGTGGGACGTGTTCAGCACTCAGGTGCTGCATGTAGACCTTCGCCGTGTCGACCCCAATGGTCGTGCAACGGTGGACGTGGTCGTCGAACTGCGTGGTGAGCCGGTGGGTCTGAAGGACGGCGGTTTGCTTCGTCAGGCAGTCAAGCGCGTCAGCATCAGCTGCCCGGACTACCGAATTCCGAAGTCGATTCCTGTCAGGATTGGTGCTCTGCAGGTTGGCGATGTGATTCGGGCCTCAGACCTGCAGTTGCCCGACTACGCACAGTTGCAGACACCGGCTGATACGTTGATTGTTGAACTTTACGATCCTCGCAAAGCTGGCTAAGGCCAAATCAGGGCGGGGGTTGCAGGAATGAAAGTTGTGGTGGGGCTGGGGAACCCTGGTTCCCAATACGCTGGAACTCGCCACAACATTGGTTTTGACGTCGTGGATCTGTTGGCGGAACGTTGGTGTGCTGACAAGGCACAGGCAAAGTTTCAGTCACAAATCCGCGAGGGGTTTTGGGGCGGTCACAAGGTTTTGCTTGTCCGTCCGATGACCTTTATGAATAAAAGCGGGGATCCAGTCCTGCAGATCGTTCGCTTCTTCCAACTGGAAGCCGCGGATGTCGTTGTGGTGTGCGATGACATGAACCTGCCCACGGGCAGGCTACGCTGGCGGGCCTCCGGGTCTTCCGGCGGTCAAAAGGGACTCGCCGACATACTTCAGAAACTGGGGACCGAACAGGTTCCCCGGCTTCGGTTGGGTGTGGGCAGGCCTCCGGGACAAATGGATCCGGCCGACTGGGTGCTCTCCCGGTTCCGGTCGGAAGAACGGCAATCCGTCGAACACATGACAGTGATCGCGGCGGATTCTGTGGAAATCTGTCTCAAAGAAGGAATCGCAGCGGCAATGAATCGGTACAATAAGACAGAAGAAAACTCCTGACGGGCTTTTTCTCTGTTCAGTGTCAGTGGTCTTTTTGCTGGCCGATCGGGCGGTCTGACCGTCTGTCGGTTCGATGAATTTTCATTTCGGGAGCATCAGTTTCGTGTCTGTCGCAGCTCAAAAAGTCGTGAAGCCTCATTTTTACGAAGGCATGTTCCTGGTTGACAGTGGCAAGTTTGCGACGGACCAGGAAGGTGTCACCAATGACATCCTCACTGTCCTCAAAAAGGCTGGTGCTACTGTTGTCGCACACCGTCCATGGCAGGACGGCAAACTGGCCTACGAAATCGAAGGCATGAAGAAGGGACTGCACTACCTCGTGCTGTTCACCATGCCAGGAACCGGCATGAAAACCCTCGTGCGTCAGTGTCAGTTGAGCGAAACCATCGTTCGACACATGACCATTAAGCATCCACAAAGCATCTTTGATGCAACCGTGGCTGCCATGACTGGCGCTGCTCCCGCTGTCGTCGAAGACACAGACGCCCCGGAAGCCGATGGCGACGACGCTGGTTGATTTGGTAGTTTGTGTCAGCCTGCTGTCCTCGTGTCGCGCCCCCCTGACGGGGTCTTAAGACGCTCTGGACAGAGGTTGAAGTGGGTGGCGGCCCTCTCAGTCTGATCGGAGTCCCCAAAGTGGCATCGTTCAACAAAGTCATTCTGCTCGGTAACCTGACGCGTGATCCCGAAGTGCGTTACACCACGGGCGGAACTGCCGTTTGCGATTTGACACTTGCCATCAACCACAACTACACAGACAAGCGCTCCAACGAACGCAAAGAAGAAGTCTCGTTCATCGACGTTACCGTCTGGGGACGAACGGCAGAGATCGCTGGCGAGTATCTCGCTAAAGGTCGACCGGTCCTGATCGAAGGACGGCTGCAGCAGGATAAATGGGACGATAAAGAAACCGGTCAAAAACGCTCCAAACTGAAGGTCGTCGCGGACAGCATGCAGTTGCTTGGTGGCCGAGGCGAAGGTGGACCTGCAGGCGGTGCTCCCAACCGCCCCGCCGGAAACACTCGGCCTGCCGCCTCCAGTGATAGCTTCGCCAGTGCAGATTCCGGAAGGTCACCCGACCAGACCTTCTACGATGATATGCCCTCCGGCGGAGATGATGTCCCGTTCTGACCAGATGGGACCCAAACGCGGCACTCCGCATCTGAGAATTCATTCAATACTGAACGACCTCTTTCAATTGTATCACGGCACAGTTTTCCCGAACCCCAGTGGTCCGGCTTAAGGTTAAAGGATCTGTCTCAAATGGCTGGCACAACAACTCCTGGCTCCAGAAATGTCGAAGTCCTGTTGGTTCATGACGTTGCGAACCTCGGACAACGCGGCGAAATCGTGCGAGTGAAGCCCGGCTACGCCCGCAACTTCCTGCTGCCTCAGGGCAAGGCCACCGTGGCCACCGAACACAACAAGCGCATGGTCGAAAAGCACCGCGAAAAACTCGCCGCGATCGAAGCCGCTCGAGTCAAGCAGCTGCAGAAGATCGCCGAAGCTGTCGGCAAGTACAGCGCCACCATCGAAGCACACGCGACCGCCGACAACCACCTCTACGGTTCCGTGGTCGCCCGCGACATCAGCGAAGCACTCAAGGCCGCTGGTCATCCTGTTGAAGCCGAACATGTGCGTCTCGATGGCCCGATCAAGGAACTGGGCATGTACACCGTGAAACTCAAGTTCCACGACAAGGTGCAGGGCGAAGTCAAGGTCTGGGTCGTGCCTTCCGCAACCAGCGGCTGATCACTTCCGGTACCACTGTCGCAACCAGCGACGTCCGACCAACTCATCGATCCTCAGGCATGCAGGTGCCTGAGGATTTTTTCGCAATGGTGCCACACTTTTCCAGATGATCAGACACTTCCCCGGGCTGCCTCCACTGTCCAACCGGAGACAGCCCCACTAAGCTCGTTCCCCCTGCATTTCACGCTGCATTCGTAACCTGCAGGTTCCTCATGCGGCATTGGTCCCACACCTGCTGATTCTCAAGGTCAGGCACTGGCCACCGCGAACCCGTTCGTCGCAATCCTGACGGCCCCCGGAAACAGCGGCACAGCAATTCACCTCTCGCTCATGCGGTCCGAAATACCATGGCCACCAACCCTCGAAAATCCAATCGTCCCCCCAAAGATGCGCCGCCTGCCGCAGACGACAAACTGCGACTGCCCCCGCAGAATCTGGATGCAGAGCGGGGCGTTCTCGGCAGTATTCTGCTGATGAACGAAGCCATCGACGAAGTCGGCGAAACCCTGAAGGCAGAACACTTCTATGGGGATGCGCACCAGAAAATCTACGCCGCCATTCAGAAACTGTACGAAGCCGGCGTGCGTGGTATCGATGCCATCACACTCGCCGAGGAGTTGATTCGACGCGGCGAACTGGAGGCGATCGGCGGACCAGCTTACCTGGCAGAGATCCTTGAATCTGTGCCCCACGCGGCGCACGTGAGATACTACGCCACGATCGTCCGGGAAAAGTGGATGCAGCGTAGCCTCATCTATGCCTGCACCGAGATCCTCGCCGAATGCTACGCCGCCACCGATGAAGTGGAGTCGCTCCTGCAGGTCGCTGAACGTCGAATCTTCAGCATTGTGGAGGAACAGGGCGGCACCGCCAGCATCGCCATCGGCGATATTCTGATGGATGCGTTTAACCGCATTGACGAACGACTGCAGAAGTCTGGTGATGTCACCGGAATCACCACCGGATTCCGAGATTTGGATGAACAGACCACCGGGTTTCAACCCACCGAACTGATCATTCTCGCAGCCCGTCCCAGTATGGGTAAAACAGCGTTGGTGTGTAACATCGCCGAAGCCGTCGCGCGAAAATCCAACAAGGGCGTGCTGCTGTTCAGTCTGGAACAGTCAAATCTCGAATTGGCCGAGCGTTTTCTGGCGATCACCGCAAAAATCAACGGCCACGATCTTCGCGCCGGAAATCTTTCTGAGGAACAGCATACGCTGCTGGTGAAAGCCTCCGATGACCTCGCAAGGCTGCCCCTGTTTATCGATGACAAACCCGGCCGCACGATGACACAGGTTGCCGCACTGGCTCGACGACTGCATCGGCGGTCGCCACTGGGCATCATCATCATCGACTACCTGCAGCTGATTGAGCCGGAAGACAAAAACGCGCCTCGTGAACAGCAGATCGCCGGGATCTCGCGACGTCTGAAATTCCTCGCCAAGGAACTGCGCGTTCCCGTTGTGGCACTCGCTCAGCTCAATCGAGGAGTGGAACTTCGGGAAGACAAGCGCCCACGACTTGCGGACCTTCGCGAGAGCGGAGCCATCGAGCAGGATGCCGACATGGTGATGTTTCTGCATCGGCCGGATGCGTATGACCCGGAAGATCGTCCGGGCGAAGCAGAGATCGTTGTCGCCAAGCACCGCAGCGGACCGACCGGGATCATTCGACTGACGTGGCGGAAGGAGTTCATGCGATTTGAAAACTACAGTCCCATGAGCGACGCAGACTTCAATCTGTAACCCACGGGCAGATCTGACACAGATGTCTCGCGAAATCGCGACTGAAAGTTTTCCAACCTCGAAATGACGGCCCCCTATTGCGGCTCTCGTCGTTGCTGCGAGAGTCGCAGTTCGCCCGGCGGGCTGTTCATTGCCGTTTATCCCTGAGCGATGCGGTATCCGATCCCGCGTACTGTTTCGATGATCCTGCCAATCTCGCCCAGCTTTTTGCGCATGGACTTGATGTGCACATCCACCGTACGTTCCAGAGCCATCGTGCTCTGACCCCGCGCGTACTCCATCAGTTCGTGTCGGCCAAATGGTCTCCCCGGTCTGGTCATCATCGTCCAGAGTAACAAAAACTCTGTTGGTGTCAGTTCAACAGGCGCCCCGTCGGCTGTTACCGAGTGAAAACGACGACTCATCGCAATCGACAGATGACTCAACTGTTCCGGTACCTCGGCCGCCACGTCCTTCCGACGCAGAATTGCCTGCAGACGATGCATCAACAGTGGCAGGCTGACCGGTTTGACCACATAGTCGTCGGCCCCCACACTCAGCCCGGCAATCTGATCCATCTCGGAAGTACGAGTGGTGACGATGACGACAGGTGTGGCGGACAGCCGCGAATCCGCCTTCAGTTCGCGACAGATCTGCAGCCCATCGCCGTCCTTCAAATTGATTTCCAGTATCACAAGCAGGGGCTCCAGCGCTCGCGCTGCCTGCAAACCACAACGACCATCCGTTTCCAGATGCACCGCGTACCCTGAGTTCTGCAGGGCCGCTGTGAGCTCTTCCGCAAAACGGCGATCTTCATCGACGATCAGAATTCCAGGTTGCATCAATGCTGCCAGCCCCACCAGGACGTCGCCAGGACATGTCACCCCGCTGAAGATTCCTTTCGTTTCTTAAGAAACGATGAACACCCTGATGCAATCCACTCCCTTCATTATTT
This sequence comes from Planctomycetaceae bacterium, assembly GCA_023258825.1. Taxonomy (GTDB): domain Bacteria; phylum Planctomycetota; class Planctomycetia; order Planctomycetales; family Planctomycetaceae; genus SXXK01. The sequence continues at coordinate 18,254 of JALQWE010000012.1, forward strand.
TTTAACATCGGCGAACGCTGCGGGGACTCGGCACGAACTGGTGGCTCAATCCCCATGAGTTCCACACCCACAGGGTCGGAAAAACTGCGATTCAGGACTCAATCGCCAGCCCCAGTTCCTTCCAGCCTCGGTAACCGCCGTCCATCGAAATCACATTGGTATAGCCCATCTGCTGCAGATTCAGAGCCGCCAGGGCCGAACGGTAGCCACCGCCACAGTAGAGCACCAGGGGAGTGCTCGGATCCGGAACGACACTCTCAATATCCCGTTCGATGATCCCTTTTCCCAGATGTCGGGCCCCGGGAATTCGCCCGGCTGCAAATTCGCTTTCTTCCCGCACATCCAGCAACAGAAACGAATCACCCGCCGCCCGTCGAGCAACCATCTCCGGGATGGTGCACTCTCGAATCTGCTTTCTCGCCTGATTAACGATCTCAATGAACTTCGCACCGTGCGCCGCTGCCATCATTCTCTCCCTCTCACAGACATTTCCAGTTACACCCGTACCACCTTTGTGACACTCCGGCAGTCTACCAATCCCGCCCCGGTTTTCGCAGCCTCGAAGTCGCCGCAATGACAGCCCCTGCACACGCACGTCCCACCGCGCTGGACTCCACAGAGTTGACGGGCGACGCTACACTGTCTGCCGCCCCGCTTCGCGTTACTCCGTCAACTCCCGGTCTGCCGTTATGCTGAAACCTCTGCTCGTTCTGGGCATCGCCGGTGGATCCGGTTCCGGAAAAACCACACTCGCCGATCAATTGATGCAGGGTCCCTTCGGTCATCGAATCTGCCGACTGACACACGACGCCTACTATCGGGATTTCCAGCATCTTCCCAGACTTCCTGACGGATCCGGCAACTGGGACCACCCGGAAGCTCTGGACAATCCTCTGTTTCTGCAGCACACGGCCCTGCTGAAATCCGGACAACCTGTCCCCTGTCCAATCTATAACTTCGCGACGCATCAACGCCAATCCGACACGGTCACCGTCTTCCCCAATCAGATCCTGCTCCTCGAAGGAATCCTGCTCCTCGCCATTCCGGAAATCCGCGATCAACTGGATCTCAGGATCTACGTCGAAACACCGGCCGATCTGCGCGTTCTTCGAAGGACTATTCGTGACACGACGGAGCGTGGTCGGTCACCACAATCCGTGGCCGAGCAGTATCAGCAAACCGTCCGCCCCATGCACGAAACCTACGTGGAACCCAGCCGCTACCACGCTCACGTCTGGATCCCGTGGATCAGTCACAACCTCGCCGCTGTTGAACTGCTCAACGCCCGAATCGCCCAGGCTCTGACAAACCCCTGAAGCAACTGGTCCTTATCGCGATTCGATACACTCGCCCTCTGCCGACAGCAGTCAGACAAAGCCGTCGAAAACCATCCCACAGTCAGCAGGCGATCGCCTTACGGAACAAATGCAAACTCCGGAGAATTCAGCAGCACCCAGATCACATCCTCTGCCGCGATCCTCCACTCCTGAGTCAACCGTCCCGTCGGTGGATCACCAAGCCTCGCAGCCTCCTCCTGCTCCTGCTTCAGTCGAGTCGCTTGCGAATTCAGATGATTGGACCAACTCACGGCGTTTCTGCGCACATTGAGCGGTTGTTTGACGGCCCCGGGAACCAGTCTCTCGTCAAACCCGA
>JALQWE010000130.1:0-5810 GCA_023258825.1 Planctomycetaceae bacterium
GGCAACTCCCAGAGCCTGCAATTCGGTACTGGTGCGAGCCGCCTCTCGGAACGCGGCGGCATCCGCACGCGTCACCATCACCAGTGTCGTCTTCAGCGGATCACTGAGCGCTCGCACGGTGGCTTCGTACAACGCCTGCTGAGCTCGCAGTCCCGCCAGAGGTCCGAGGCAGGACACCCCGGATGTGTTGGACTCAAGAAACCCCGACCACGCCGATGGCAGCGTCAACAGCCGCAGAGTATGACCGGTCGGTGCCGTATCGAAAATCACGTGTTCAAACTGCGACGTGGATTCAACATTGGCCAGCAACTTCGAGAATTCATCGAATGCCGCGATCTCGACCGTACACGATCCCGACAATTGTTCTTCCATACTGGTGATCGCCGCAGCCGGCAATAACCCACGGTACGGACCAATCATCCGCTCCCGATATTCCGCAGCGGACTGCTCCGGATCCAGATTCAGTGCTGACAAGCCGGGGACGGCCGGGATCGCTGTGGGATGATGGGTCAGAGTTGTCCCAAGCACCTCGTCCAGATTCGACGCGGGATCCGTCGAAACCAGCAGGACACGCCGACCAGAATCCGCCAGCCTGACCGCCGTTGCACACGCCACGGATGTCTTGCCCACGCCACCCTTGCCCGTGAAGAACAAATTGCGAGTCGATCGGTCCAGAAACGTCATCAAATTTTCCTCGTCCCTGCTCAGCGAACTTCGACTCTCTACCAACCGTCAGCAACACCCGGAAGTACCATCACACTGACCAGGGTCCACAATCGGTAACGACACACTGGCAGCAGTGGCACCACCAAGCCAGGGGTTCAGCAATTCACGCGACGGATAAAGCCCCTGACTGACGATTCGACCATCAATGATCACCACCGGCAACACATCCGTGCCCCGAGTGGAAATCAGCGCGTGTATCTCCGGATTCTGCAGAAACGCCTGCGGTTGCTGGGCCAGATTGAACCGCTCGACCTGATGCCCAGCCTGCTTTAAGGCGTCCAGATCCGCGGCAAATCGCGGCAGCACCGGATCCACCGCAGGCCCGCAAACACCCGTCGAACAGCACATCGGACGGTCATATATCTGTATCGTTTTCATCGCTTTGTCATTCACAAGGCCTGCCCAGAAGACACAATACAACAGCGTGCACAGACCTTAACCCGCTGGAAGTTTCACCAATCCCACCAACACATCCTGAACATTTACGCAGCGCTCAGAAGAAAAAGCTCCGGCTTCCTCAAAGCCCCAATCCCGTGCCACTTCGCAACACCAAACTGGCACACCGTGTGTCACCACAACACAAAAAACGACGAAGGCACACGATATCTGATTAACAAATCCAGAAATCCACCCCGAACGCAAATTTCATTCCAGTTTTCACGATTCGTAATCAACCAGATTCGAGTTGCAGGGGGGAGGATTCCCGAACAGCACCATACCGAGGCACGCCACACACGACACTCACGCTCTCAGGGCAATGGCAGCACCCATTCCACCACCTGATCCCCTTTCAATTCCCCTCGTCCCCCCACACGATTCTCCGAATTGACGCCCTCCGGGCCCATTGAGTTCATCATCATTCCATATGTCAACGGTCCGTGCACACCGTACGGCACCAGTCGCAGGCGCCGCTGCGACGGCTCTACAAACACTACGACAAAACTCTGATAAAATGGTGCGACGTTGCTGTCAAATGCGGCCGACAACCATTCCGCAGAAAACGGCCAGCCCCGATACTTTCTGACCCAGAACCAGGCCGGACGTTTCCACCACGGAGCCGTTGCCCCAATCTTAGACTCCACCTGGAACCGAGAGGGATACACCGCCCAGTCACTGGTCACCGGAATTTCCGGCCAGTCAAGCGTCGTTCCGAAACTCAGATACGCACCACCACCCCCATTCACAAAGTGCAGAGTGGGCTGCCCCTGGTCCGGATTATCGAATGACTCCCGATAGAACTCCAGATCGTGAGTGTCACCGGCCATCACAATCTGCACCTCATACTTCCGCAGCAACTGTCGCAACTCCTGAAACTCCGGATCCCCCTGTGTCTGATCCCGACCTCCAGCAAAAAATGGATGCCCCAGAATCACCATCTTCAGTTTGCCTTCGGCCTGCCCAAGCGAGTCTTCCAGCCACTGACGTTGCCGTGCATCGATCCGTCGCGCTACACCCGTATCCACCGCAAACAAAGCAAATTCCGCTGTCTGAATCTGAAAATAAGGCAACTGCTGATGCTGAACCGGAACACGATACTCACGCTGCAAACGCGAGGCCTCTGCAATCAGACTGTCGATGTGACGATCAGACGTAGACGTCAGATGATTGTCAGCCTCCACCCGAGCCTGCATCGCTCGCCGCGCTGCCTCCGGTTCCAGAAACGTGGCCGAAAAACCCTCCAGTGCGTCGTACCAGTCATGGTTCCCCGGTATCGCATAAACCGGTTTCGTCACTCCCATAAACGGCAGCCAGAACCGCGCTTCATAGTCCTTCATCGCGCCCGTGGGATAAATCACATCCGATGAAATCACGACAAACCGCACGTCAGGTCGACGAGTCACCTCCAGAAGTTGACTTTTCAGGCTCAACTGCGTTGCATCACCTTCCCCCGGATCTCCGATCACCACAAAGGCAAAGTCCTGATCATCCACAACACCGGCAGGTTGCAGCAGCAATCGCTTTTCGGACTTCACCGCAGTTGTACCATCCATGATTGCCAAAGCATCCGCGTCGGCCGCCGTACGACCGGCAGTCGCTGCGGTTTCAAGTGCTACCGACATCGCTTCCCGCCACGTGTCCGTGCGATGCTCAGCCCATGAATTCCAGATGCCCGCCGCCCAGTTCTCTGTATCAAAGTACCAGCTCATCCCCCAGACCGGAACAGTCGCCGCCAGTATTGCGGCCACGGGCAGCCCATGCTGCAGCGCGCGGCTAAGCGCACTGGCATACGAACAACGCGCTAAACGAATACGGACTCGCTGACGCAGTCGCAGAATCAGCAGTCCCTGCATAAGACGCTGCCCGAACGAAGCACCAGCCCCGCCGGACGGACGACTCCACATCCATCCCCAATTCTCAAGACGCACCAAAAGCCGGTTGGCAGTGAATGACAACGGAGCCACACCCAGAAAGGCAATCAGCAAGGCTACAAATGCATCACCGGCCAGTGCAACACCCGGCGATAACAGCCCCAGTGCACTCCGGTCAAGCCCCATCCGTCCCAGATGAATTGCCAGCAGTGTGCCCAGCCAGGCAAAAAGCCATCCTCGATCTGCCACTGCCCGCGCCGTTTCCTCGCCAACAATGCGTTCCGCCAGTGTCTGCACCTCGGGATCCAGAGGCAGTCCGCGCAGCATCCCATCGCTTTGCAGCAATGACGCTCGCGTCAGCAGTGGTGATTGCCACATCGATAACCCCGAATTCAGAACACGCACCCCCGCCGCCACTGCCATGACCCAGGCCAGCCACTCCCTACTCACCATTAGCGTCACAATCGCCGTCAACGCCCAAAGCAGGCCCGGCAAAGCCCGTCGCAATCGGGCTGATCGTCCCTCCGAGCTCCGTACCACTTCACTCATCGCACGCACGGCATCCAGCGCAAACCAACCAGCCAGAAAGTACTGCAGCGCATGAGTCACCAGCAGCGGCGCACTGAAAAGCAATAACCCCAGACCAAGTGAGAATGTACCACCGGACCACGCGGATCGCTGATCCTCGAGCGATGCACGACGAAAACCATGCAGCAACTCAAGCAACGCCGCCACCGTCAGCAACGCTCCAATCCGGTTTGCAGCCTCGCCGTTCAGCAGCGGTAATGGAAACATCAGAAGCCCGATTACCACAGTCAGCAACGGAAGCAATATCTGCGACATCACCATTGGCAACCCCTGAACCACTCGGATCACCGAGCTCGCCTGCCAGACACAAGTTTCACTCGTTTTCCGGATCTCACCGACAAATCTCACCCGCCGGCAGGCAATCAGATTCAATCGTGAGACCGTATGACAGGAACACACTCTAGTCGCTACCAGCAACCACGTCGTCATTGGCCCCGAAAAATCGAAAAAACGTCCCAATCCTCAGACGATCGCTGGCTGACACCGCGGCCATGGACTACGATCAATCGGGGGGACTCTTCACTGCGACTTATGGACTAATAGCAGCTCCAACTTCGGGTGAATTTCAAACACGTGCCAGTACCATATCCCCCTAAGCGGCTCCTTTCCCTTTTCACTCCCCAGGATCAGCACACAGGCAGCCAGGACGATGGCAGAATTTCGCGACTCCACCTTCCTCGGTACTACTCAAAGCCTTTGCCCCGATTGTCTGTCCGTCGTTCCGGCAAAGATTCTTGCCAGAAACAATCGTATCTACTTCCGCAAAACCTGCAGCAACCATGGAGTGCGCGAAGACTTCGTGTGCAGCGACGCCAGCTGGTTTGATCGGCTCTCCTTCAGTCTGCCGGGAAAAATTCCCCACAAATGGGGCACAGATGTTCGCCGGGGCTGCCCTTATGACTGCGGCCTGTGCACCGAACACGAACAACACACATGCATCGGAATCCTCGAAATCAACTCCGCCTGCAATCTCGAATGTCCCATCTGCTTCGCCGTCAGTGGACCCGGTGGACAACATCTGTCCGTAGAAGATTGTCGCCGCGCTATCGATCGACTCGTTCAGACTGAAGGGCAACCCGAAATCCTGCAACTCTCAGGTGGAGAACCTACCATTCACCCTGAGTTTGAGCAGATCCATCGCTACGCCTGTGATCAGCCGATTGACATCGTCATGATCAATACCAACGGAATCCGTCTTGCCCGGGACGACCGTTTTCTCGATGCCGTGGCGTCCCTGCGACACCGGACAGAAATCTACCTGCAGTTCGACAGCTTTCAGGACAACGCCTGCCAGTCACTCCGCGGTGCATCGCTCGTAGAAACCAAACTGCGAGCGATCGAGCGGCTGGGAAACGCCGGACTCAACACCATTCTGGTCTGCACCCTGCAACCCGGTGTCAATGACCACGAAATCGGTCGCCTTGTGGACTTTGGTGCAGAACGGCCGTGGATCACCGGCGTCAGTTTTCAACCCGCCACTTACAGCGGACGCTACGTTCTGCCTCAGGACCTCGAACGCCGAATTACTTTCCCCGATGTCATCAAAGCCGTAGCCACCCAGGCCCGCGGCTGGGCTGAAACCGACTTTTCACCGCTGCCCTGTGCTCACCCCAACGCACACACGCTGTCCTACGCCTTTCGCTCCGGCGCAAACCTCACGCCCCTGGCCCGATTTGTGAACCTTGAACAGCATCTGGATCTGCTGTCCGGTCGCATCACCTTCAACCGCCAGCGGGCAAAAGACCTGATCAGTCGCTACCTCGCGCGGCAGGCCTGCGGTGGCGGCGATTGTGGTTGTTCACCGTCCGAAAGTGCGACAACAGCCACCGAACAGGAAGGGCAGGGCACTGAATTGCTCAGCCTGCTGACAGGAAAGACCACCGCAACTCCACAATCAAACTCAGCAGACCAAAGTCTCGTGCTGCAGCATGCGGCCGAATTTTTTACGCGGGCTCTGACCGAAGACCTGCGTCCCCGGGATATGTTTCGCATCACCACCACCAGCTTCATGGATGCATGGAACTTTGACGTCCGACAATTGATGAAGGAATGCGTGCACTTCGTCCTGCCTTCACAGCACATCATTCCCTTTTCCGCATGGAACGTCCTGTACCGCCCCGGACATCTGCCACTCCCCGCACTACGCACGACCTGAGCCGCGCAACCCTCGCCGGGACAGCGACGCTC